>NZ_JBSFHV010000024.1:0-122032 GCF_053597235.1 Streptomyces sp. NPDC001493 | reverse complement strand
GACCACGCCGGGCCAGGGAGCGTGCCCGGCGTGGTCCAAACGAAAGGCCCCAGGGGAGGCGGGAATCTCGCGAGGACGGCGTTGGCCGTCAGGGCAGCGATCGACGCGCAGCCGAGAAGGACGGCTCCCCGGCCGGCTCCACCCAGAACACGTTCGCCCAGGGGCACGGAGCAGGCCGCCAGCATGCCCTGTGCCGTACAGGACAGGGCCGGGGTGAGTGTCGCGCGGGCCAGCGCGGGTCTGCCGGCAATGGCCTGGACTCCGGCGGCGAGGTCGGCCCGGAGCGGGGCCGCCCGTAAGCGGGGGCTCGGGCCGGAGGGGGCGGGCAGCTTCCACGCGGCGGGAATCGCTGCTCCGACGAGTACCGCGGAGACGACGAGCGCGGCAGGCGCGCCCAGCGCCTCGGCGACGCCCCCGGCGAGCACCGGGCCGGCCAGACTCGCGGCGCTGAACGTCATGGCGTCGAAGGCTCCGGCCCGTGGCAGGCGACCGGTTGGCACCACGCCGGGCAGCTGAGCCGTCCAGCCGCCCGAGAGGGCGGGCGCCGCCGACCCCGCCGACACCGCGATCACCAGGGTGACCGCAAACGGCCACCGGGCCAGTCCCAGCAGGATCGCCCCGAGGCCCGCGGCGTACAGGATCAGGGCTCCGGCCAGCATGCGCCCGGGATGGCCCGCCCGGTCGAGCAGAGCTCCCAGCACCGGCCCGCCCACCACGGCGGCAACGGTGATCCCCGCGAGCAGCGAGGACGCCCCGGCGGCGGACCCGGTCAGGGCGTAGCCGGCCAGCAGCAGCGCGGGTCCGGACATCTCGTCGCCGGTCCGGGCGGCCAGTGCCCCGGCGAGATACACCGGAAGGGAGTAACGCCTTCTCCCAGCACCCCGGCACCCGACGGAGCCGATGCACATCCGCACATCCAAGGCGTACGATCGTACGCATGACGACGACGGACTACTTCGCCGACGACCCGCGCACCCAGCTGGAGCGCATGCTCGCCGGGGACCTCTACATCGCCGACGACCCCGAGATCTGGCAGCGCCAGAGGAACGCGATGCGGCTGACGGCCGCCTACCAGGAGGCCTACCTCGCTGACGACGGCCGGCCCGGTGCCGTCCTGGCCGAGTTGCTCGGCGCGGTGGGCGAGGGCGTGGACCTGCGGCCCCCGCTCTTCGTCGACTACGGCAGCAACATCTCCATCGGGGCACGGACCTTCGTCAACTACCATCTGACCGCCCTGGACGTCGCGCGGATCACCATCGGCGAGGACTGCCAGATCGGACCGAACGTCCAGCTCCTCACCCCCACCCACCCCGTGGAACCGCAGCCCCGCCGGGACAAGCTGGAGGCGGCGCTCCCCATCACCATCGGCGACAACGTCTGGCTCGGCGGCGGCGTCATCGTCTGCCCGGGTGTCTCGATCGGCGACAACTCCGTCATCGGCGCGGGCTCCGTGGTCACCAAGGACATCCCCGCCGGCGTCGTCGCGGTCGGCAACCCGGCCCGCCCGGTGCGCAGCGTCTGATGGCGACCGGGCAGGCGGATCCGCAGCGGCGCGAGCGCATCCTCGCCGCGACCCTCGATCTGATCGCGGACGACGGTGTGCCCGGCGTCTCCCACCGCAAGATCGCAGTGCGTGCGGAGGTCCCGCTCGGGTCGATGACGTATCACTTCGACGGCATGGACGAGCTGTTGCGCGAGGCGTTCACTCTCTTCGCGAGTCATATCGTGGCCGTATTCGAGCGCCATCTCACCGGTGTGGAGACCGTCGAACAGGCCCGGGAGGCGGTCACCGACCTCATCCACACGCTGTCCGAGGGGCCCCGCCGCGACCTGATCCTTGGCCAGGAGCTCTACACCCTCGCCGCCCGCCGGCCCGAGTACCGCGAGCTGACCCAGGCGTGGATGCTCCGCAGCCGCGCCCTCCTGGAGCGGTGCTTCGACCCGGAGACCGCGCGCCAGGTCGACGCGCTGATCGAGGGCATGACCCTGCACCGCGCCCTGGACCACGAGCCCCACCCGCGCGCGCTCACGCGTGAGGCGGTCGGCCGGCTCACCGCGGACCACCGGTAGCGCTCCCCCGTCCGGCCCGGACCCGAGCCGACGGCCGAGCCCCCTCGACCGCCCGTGAGGCGCGACCTGACGCGCGCCTCACGGGCACTGTCACGTCCGCCGTTCCCCGTACACCCGGGGGCGGTCGGCCGTAGCCTGCCCCGATGACTCCACCAGACGCTCTGTCCCGGGCGCTGCTCGACCCCTCCGACCCACCGCTGCGGCCGTTGCCCCGGTCCGTCACGGACCTTCTCCTTTCGCTGAACGCTCCTCCGCGTCTGGCCGCCCATCTGCGCGCCGTCCATGACGTGGCGCACCAACTGGTCGACTGGACCGAGTGCCGGGCGCCCGGTCTCACCGTGGATCGCGCGGCTGTTCTCTTCGGAGCGGCGACCCACGACATCGGCAAGACGGAACACCCCGCCGAACTCTCCGGGCCCGGCTTCCGTCACGAAGAGGCCGGCAGGGAACTGCTGTTGGCACACGGGTTCGACGCCGATCTGGCTCGCTTCGCCGGTACCCACGGAACATGGACGGCCCCGGGGGTGACGCTCGAAGACCTCTTGGTGAGCACTGCCGACAAGATCTGGAAGAACAAGCGCGTCCCAGAGCTGGAAGACCTCGTCGTCCGGCGTCTCGTCCGAGCGACGGGCAGACCGCAGTGGGAGGAGTACCTCGCGCTCGACGAGGTGCTGGAACGCGTCGGCGAGGTGGCCGACCGGCGGCTCGCCTTCCAGGCGTCCTACCCGGTGTTCGCCTGACGCCCCGCGACCCGTCCGACACCTCGCACCCCCAGGGGCGATGCGTTCTCAGGCTGTGAGTCGGAGCATGGCGGCAGCGTGCTGCGGTCGTGACCTGTAGTGATCGGCTGCAGCGGCAATGCCGTTGGGTGCGCTGGAGGTCGGTCCGAGTTGGTCGCACAGGTCGGAGTCGGTATCGGCGGCGAAGGCGGCCAGGGACGTGGCTCCGGCGAGGACGCCGACCAGGCACAGCGCGAGGAGGGAGCCCAGATGGTAGCGGCGGCCCCGGACACGGCGGGGATCGGGTATCCGGCCCAACACGTCCGCCAGGCAGGCGAGCTGTGACGGTCCCGTTTCTGGACAGGTGGAATCAGTGTCCGCACAGTGACGCTGCAGGACACGGATCAGGGAGGACGGCACGCGAACGCGACCCCTGTTCGTGATCAAAGGCTTCGGCAACCGCGTCTCTTGTTGCCGAACCGGGTGAAAACCCAACACGCCTGCGTTTACTTCTCTGTCCAGTTCGGCCTGTCGAACCGCGCCGATCAGCGTCTCGGTCGCGCCGAAGGCGGGGTCCCGCATCGGACTCCGGGAGCGGAACCGGCCAGGTTCTGGCTGGGCGCATTGGGCGTGGCCGTCTTCGCAGGCCATGTGCTGCCGGCCTTGTGGGTTGACGCGGTGACCAACCGAGAAGGCGGCGGTACCGCTTGCTGTGGCGTCGAGAGGTCAGGCGCGGAGCAGGTCGGTCGAGACCGTCCAGAGGCGCTTGGCGGTGGCGGGATCGAGCGCCCATTCCTTGACCCCCTGCGGGTGCTGCGCGAGGGCGGCGTCGTTCGGCACGGTGTAGGCCTCTTGTGAATCGTCGAGGTAGTGACCTCCGGAGTGAGCGAACTCCGGGGCGACGGCCGCGACGATGCTGGTGGCAGCCCCCTGCTCGACCGTTTTGTACGTGAACACGCCGGCGGCTTCGGCCGCGTCGAGCGACTCCTTCTGCTGCGTCGTGAAGTTCCGCTGCAGTCCGGTCGCGACACCGCCTGGATTCACCGCATTGGCCACGATGCCATCGGACGCCCGGAGGCGGGTCGCCTCGACGGCGAAGAGAGAGTTCGCCGTCTTCGACTGGGCGTAGGCAATCTGCGGGTCGTAGGTGCGACGCTCAAAGTGGAGGTCGTCGAAGTCGATGCCAGAACGCATGTGCGCCGTCGCACTGACCGAGACGATCCGTGCTCCGTCGCGGTCGGCCGCTCCCACGGCCAGGGCGTCATCAAGGCCGGCGGCGAGCGCGAAGTGGCCAAGATGGCTCGTCGCGAATTGCAGCTCCCAGCCCTCACGTGTTCGTTCGAGGCCACCGGTGACCACGCCCGCGTTGTTGATCAGCAGATGAAGCGGGCCGCCCCACGTGTCGACGAATCGCGTGACAGTGGTCCTGTAGGCGAGGTCGAGCCGGACGACCCGGGGCCGTCCCTCCGGTCGACTTCAAACATCAGGCCGCATCGCGGGAGTTCTACCTCGAACGACTTTCGGTCGCCATCGATCTCCTGGTGCGCTGAAGATAATCGCTGAAGCCGCAGGAGAGAGCCCGGACGAACAGCCAGGTCCTCCCGCCCGGCCAGAACTGGCGCCGACCCCGCCACCCGACGATCCTCCGGCACCCAGACCGTACGCCGACCCGGCACGCTTCCACTCCTGTTCGACCGGCTGCGCACGTCGACCCGACAGGAGGGACGACGCAGGCGATCAACTCATCTCGCCGACCGAGAACGCATCAGCCCTGCTCACACCCCCTCCCCGGATTTCCGGATCAACGGATGACCGGAAGTGGAGCACGTCAACAGCTGAATCAGCGATCACGTGCTCGTACCATTGGTATTCAATTGCTTTATCGAGATTACAGACAGCGCTTTCTCGCCAGAGCCGAAACTTCCCCTTGCAGGCAAACAGCAGGCAAAGCTATGATTTTCCCGGAAGGGCGGACGAATTCTTTTGGATCACCCCTTCCGTGTCCGCCGGAAGGGGTGATCGACATTTGACCCATCATCCGACTATGCGAAATTAACACATCACCGGGGGCTCCCCCGCAGACGGTCGCGCACCTCTGGCCCGAAATCCCAGGGCCGTCAACACACGGAGAAATAGCAATGACGTACGGAAATGTCCTGCGCCAAGAGATTAAGGAGTCCGGCACAACGCCGCTCATCGGAATCTTCGACATGTATTCCGCATCGGTGGCGGCCCAGCACTACAACGGCTTCTTCGTCTCCGGATTCGGATTCGCGGCGTCCTACTACGGCCTCCCGGACATCGGGTTCATCGCCTGGCCCGACATGGTGGCATTCGTCGAGCGACTGCGCGGCGCCTTTCCGCGCCAGCACCTCCTCGTGGACATCGACGACGGTTACGTAGACCCCGAGGTCGCCTGCCACGTGGTGCAGCGCCTGGAACGCATCGGCGCTTCCGGGGTGATCCTGGAGGACCAGAAGCGGCCCCGCAGGTGCGGCCACGCGGACGGGAAGCAGGTACTCCCCCTCGACGAGTACCTGGAGAAGCTGGAGCTGGTGCTGGCGACCCGTAAGGATTTGGTCGTGGTCGCGCGGACGGACGCCACGGAGGAGGCCGACATCCTGCGGCGGGCGGAGGCGCTCGCCGGGACCGATGCCGACGTGGTCCTCGTGGACGGGGTTCGCAGCGTCGAGTGGATCAAGCGGATCCGCCGGGTCGTCGGCGGCAAACCGCTGTTGTTCAACCAGATCGCGGGCGGCAAGTCCCCTCGTCTTTCGCTCACGGAGCTGACGGAACTCGGCGTGGACGTGGCGATCTACAGCACCCCCTGCCTGTTCGCCGCGCACCGGGCGATGGACACGGCGCTGGCGGAGCTGCAGTTCGCGGACAGGCGGCTGCCGGAGGCCGGCGACACCGGTGAGGTCGGTGTCCGCGAGTCGACCGAGCTGCTGGCGCGGAACATCAGCCGCCACCACGACACGCGAAAGGCCGTCTCCGCATGACCGTACGCACACTTCCGGCCGGGGCGGCTTCCTCCCGCCCCGGCCGGGGGCCGCACCGGCGTCCGTACGACGGCCGGGGCTCCGCCGCCGCGGTGCGCCGGCGGGCCTGCGCCGCATCCGCCTCCACACGCTGATCCTGGTGACGAATCCTCCGCATCGGCGGCCAGTTGCTCGCCCCGTTCGTCGCCGGGCAACTGCTCCGCCGTCGGATCGGAGGACTCGTCACCAGGAACGAGCATGCCCTCGGTCCCGTGGACCGCGCCTCCATCCTGCTGGTGGTCTACGTGGCGTTCAGCGCGGGGATGAACCAGGGCGTCTGGAGCCGTGCCACCCCGCTCCGGCTGCTGGGGCTGCCGGCGGTTCTCGCGGTGCTGCTCGCGCCGGCCCTGGCCTCTACCCGGACCGCGGCGCGGTTCACCGGGCTCGACCGTCCGTCGCGGATCGCGATGGTGATGTGCGGCTCGCAGAAGAGCCTGGCGAACGGACTACCCATGGCTGCCGTGCTCTTCGGCGGCAGGGCCGCACCGGCCGTACTTCCCCTGACGCTCTGTCACCAGATGCAGTTGATGGCCCGTGCGGGGCTCGCCGGCCGCTGGTCACGGTCGGCACCGCTGGAACGGACCACGGCGGTCGGCCCGTCCGCGTCCCCGGTGGCCGTCGACGGGTGAGCCGTGTCCGGCCGCGCGCGTCGGGCCGGAGCCGCGTGCCCCACCCGCGAGGTGAGGCACGCGGCTCGCGGTCAGTCCGCCGCGAGGGACCGGTACGGGCGGAAGAAGGCGCGCAACTCCTCCGCGTACAGGTCGGGTTCCTCGAACGCGGCGAAGTGCCCGCCGCGCGCCGGCTCGGTCACGCGCACGACGTTCGCCGTACGTTCGAGCCAGGCGCGCGGCGGCCGGACGACGTCACCGGCGAAGAGCGAGAAACCGGACGGTACTTCAACCCGTCGGGCGTGCTGCGCGGGCGGAATCGCCGCGTTCGCGCCGTACATCCGCATGGACGAGCCGATCGTCCCGGTGAGCCAGTAGAGCGTGACGTTGGTCAGGATCTCGTCCTTGGTGAAGCTCCGCTCGACGTCTCCGCCGCAGTCGCTCCAGCCCCTCAGCTTTTCGACGATCCACGCGGCGAGTCCGGCCGGTGAGTCGTTGAGCCCCACGGCGGCGGTACGGGGTTTCGTGCTCTGCATCAGGGCGTAGGCCCCCTCGGACGCGCCCCACGCGGCGGCGTCCCGGAGCCAGGCGCGCTCCTCCGGCGCGAGTTCCGCCGGGTCGCCCGCATGGCGGGGCAGGCCCGCGTCGGTCCGGTGGACGGCCACGACCCGGTCGGGGTGGTCGAGCGCGAGGTAGCGGCTCACGTGGCTGCCCATGTCCCCGCCCGCCGCGCCGAACCGCCGGTAGCCGAGTACGTCCATCAGCTCGGCCCACAGGCCGGCCACCGCGATCGCGTCGAGAGGCTGTCCGACCGGGCGGTCCGAGTACCCGTACCCCGGCATGTCGGGTACGACCACGTCAAACGCGTCGGCCGGATCGGCTCCGTGGGCACCGGGGTCGGTGAGGAGATCGATGACCTTCGTGTACCGCCAGAAGGAGTCCGGCCAGCCATGGCTGAGGACCAGCGGCAGCACCGGTCCGGCCGGGGCGACGGCCCGCGCATGCACGAAGTGGATGCCCAGCCCGCCGAGGGGGATACGGAAGTGCGGAAGGCGGGCGAGCGCGGCCTCCTGGGCCGGCCAGTCGAACCGGTCCGCCCAATGGGCGACGAGCTCCCGGAGGTATCCGAGGTCCGTCCCGGTCGCCCACCCCGCGTCCTCGGGCATCTCAGGCCAGCGGGTCGCGCGCAGCCGCGCACGGAGGTCTTCGAGTTCCTCGGGCGCGGTCTGCGGGGTGAACGGTTCCGGTCGGGGCGGCCCCTCGGGCGCGGGTGGCGTGGGCGACATGGCGGCATCCTAGGCAGCACCGCACGAGGTCCACAGATGCCTCGCGGAGGGCGGGCGCAGCTCTTCGCGGATTACGGAGGACGAGACGAGCGGGCGAGGAGACGAGCGGGCGAGGAGACGAGCGGGCGAGGAGACGAGAGGGCGAGGAGACGAGAGGGCGACGGGGCGAGCGGGCGACGGGGCGAGGCCAGGACCGCTGCCCGGCCCGAACCGCGGCACACCACCCGTCACTTCGGCAGATCGGCGGAGAGGAAGGGTGCGAGGAGTGCGAGCAGCGCGTCGGGCCGGTCGAGGGGGATGATGTGGCCGCGGTCCTGGAGATGGTGTCCGACCAGGTCGTCGGCGATGGGCCGGAGTTGGCGTTCGAGCCCGGTGCCGACGGGGTGTGATCCGATGGCCATGGTGGGCATGGTCAGCCTGGTTGTCGCGACGGCGTCCTGGATCTGCTGTGCGCTGGTGGGCAGCGCCCGGTAGTAGGCGAACGCGCAGCGCAGGGCTTCACTCCCGGTGTATGCGTGCACGAAGGCCGCCCGGATGTCGTCGGGTACTCCTCGGCCGAGCGTTCCCGTGTCGAGGAACCAGTCGATGTACGGGGCCTCGTTGCCGGCCAGGACGGTCTCGGCAAGGCCGGGGACGGCGTGGAAGCCGAACCACCACGGGGGGCCACCCGCGAGGCCGTGTTCTGCTCCGGGCAGGCGGCCGAGCAGTGCTTCCATCACGACCAGGCGGCGGACGAGGCCGGGTCGGCGCAGTGCGAGCAGCACGGCGGGGGCGGTGCCCGCGTCGATGCCGACCACCGCCGCGGAGGGCTCGCCGAGTGCGTCGAGCAGCCCTTCGGCGTCGGCGGCGAGAGTGCCCGCGTCGTAACCCTCGACGGCACGTGTACTGGCGCCGAAGCCGCGAAGGTCCGGGGCGATGACCCGGTGCTGCCCGGCCAGTCGGCCCATGATGCCGCTCCAGAGCTGCCACGTGTGCGGGAAGCCGTGCAGCAGGAGAACCGCAGGCCCGTCCCCGGCGACTGCGACATTGAGTTGGACGCCATTGGTCGTGATGCGGTGTAGCCGGAGTGGGGTGGTCGCAGGCAAGACGGCTCCTCCAGGTGGTTACCATGGGTGACCACAGAACGATAGGTAACTGTTCTGCCGCTTCCTAGACGGCACTTCCAGGGAAGGTGGTGAGCCACAGGTGACCACCCGAGGAGCCCGGGCCACCGGTCGCGGGGTACGCGGCGATCTGTTCGATCCCCAGTGTCCGACGCGGCAGTTGCTCGACCGCATCGGTACGAAGTGGACGTCCATGGCCGTCAAGACGCTCGCCGATGCCGCACCGGACGAGGTGCGTTTCGCGGAGCTGAGACGCCGGATGCCCGGGGTCTCGCAGAAGATGCTGTCCGTGACGCTGCGCAGCCTGACCCGCGACGGGCTGGTGTCGCGCCGGGTCGAACCGACCGTGCCACCGCGGGTCTTCTACCGGCTCACCGGACTCGGGCTGTCCCTGGAAGCCGCGCTGGCAGGAATTCGGACCTGGGCGGAGGAGCACATGGCCGAGATCGACCGCGCCAACGAGGCCGCCGACCAGGAGGGCGAGGAGGGGTAGGCAAGCCGGTACCGCGCCCAGTACGGGGGCTGGGTACGCGCCCAGTACGGGGGGCTGGGTACACGACGCAGTCGGCGTCGCTGCCCTGTTGCCACGTCGCCACCCGGTCATCCGGTCATCCGGTCATCCAGAGCACTGTGGACCCGTCCCGCCCCCACGCGATGTCGGATCTTTCCGCTGATCCGCCACCGATCGACGGATCACGAATACAGCGAGCGAGAGCGCGTCCGAACGTGACGCCCGTCCTGTCGCACCTGAAGTGGGGCAGTGACCACCAGCAGGTTCCTCCGCACCCTCCAGCTCCCGGACCCGGAAGTCCAGTAACCAGCCCTCTGCCGGGCCAACTTGATCCACTCACACCTGGACATCCGCAAACCCGCTCATGAAGTGAGCTCTGCTCCGGGGGACATGCGAGCCCCGCGTCTGATCCGTCAACCGATCCGTATCAGAATCTCCCTGACGTCACCAACAAGCCCGAGAACATCAACACCCATGCACTGGAAGGGGATTGTATCTTTCTGTCCGTCACCCTATGATCGCCGAGCGGCAGCGGATCAGACAGATGCGTTCGCCATGGCACAGGACCGGCTTCGAGGAGGTGGACCATGACGGTGAACCAGACAGGCACAGCGGCAGGGTCCGTCTCCTTCGCGAACCGGGGGCCGGTGCGCAGCATCACGCTGCCGCAGACCGACCTCGCACGGACGACCACGACGCGACTCCTCTGTTGTCGCCCGGTCGACGTCACCCCGGCCGGCCGCCCGCCGTCGGCGCGCTGAGCGCACCACCTCTCTAGGCCTCCGAACCTCTGAAGCGGCGCACGCGTGCGCCCGAGAGTCATGGGATCACTATGTCTGTGTCTGTCGCCCGCACGGGTGGACGACCCAAAGCCGGATCATACAAGCAGAGTTACTCTTTGCTCCTCGACACATATCGTCCGCCGTGTAGCGGAACATTCTGTCAGTCGACGCGCTGACCCCCTGCGCGAACGGAACGTTCGTGCACGGAACGTTCGTGTAACACGGAACGTTCGCGCCAGGCGGAACCTCGCGGGTGCGGCTCGCCTGAGCGGCACCCGCCCCTCCCCGGGCGGGCTCCTCCCGTAGCACGCGACCGCCATCCACCCGGCTCCGCGCTCGCCGCTCCGGCGCCACGGTGCCGGAGCGGCGAGCCGGCGAGCCCGGCCGGCGCCTCGGCGCACCGGCTGCTTCACGAAAACACCCGCCTCGCCGCAGAAGACCCTCGTCTGCCCTGAGCGGCACGGTCACGCCCTGCGGACCCTCCGTGCTGCCCCACCACGCTGCCCCACCGCACTGCACCACCACGCTGCCTCACCGCACTGCACCACCACGCTGCCCCGGCAAGCACGCCACGAAGGACTCGGGCACCGGGACGACGAAGTACACCGATCAAGGAGAAATGACATGACCTCTGGGCGTATGAGACCGGCTGCCTCGATCGCGGCTCTCGCGACCGCGGCGCTGGTGCTGTCGGCATGCGGCTCGTCGGACGCGGGAGCCGACGAAGAACAGGGGACGGGACTTCCCACCGTGAAGGTCGCGGGCGGACTGAGCGACCCGACCGAGGAGGGCGTGATCAAGTACGTGGCCGATCACGTCGCGGCCGACTACGGAATCAAGATCAAGATCACGCCGGTGGACGACGGGAACTCCCTCATCAAGGAACTCAACGACTCGGACAGCGTCGACGCGGCCGTCCTCGGTTACAAGCCGTGGATCGACGGGTTGAACAAGAGCGAGGGCTACCACGTCTCGGCGGTGGCGCCGCTCTTCAGCCAGTACTGGGTCTTCTACTCGAAGAAGTACAAGTCCTTGAACGATCTGCCCAGTGGCGCCAGCATCGCGTACCGCGGCGACGCGCCCTTCTACACCGGGCAGATCCTGAACTCGCTCAAGGAGCTCGGGGTCATCGGCCTCCGCCCGGACGCCGACCCTCTGACCATCTCGACGAAGGACATCACGTCGAATCCGAAGCACCTGAAGTTCGTCAGCGTGCAGTCCGCGGCCCGGGCGCTGGACGACGTGGACCTGGCGGCGAGTCAGTCGACGGAGTTCTCGCTGGCCGGGATCTCGCGTGAGTACAAGATCGCCCAGGTCGAGAACCAGGATCTGTTCGCGAAGCAGCTGGCCGTGCGTTCCGACCGGGTCGACGACCCGGACATCAAGAAGGCGATCGAGGCGTTCAAGGACCCGAGGGTCGGCAAGTGGGCGACAAAGAACTTCGGGGACCTGATCTCCGCCGTCGGCGCTTCCGGCACCTGATGGTCATCCGTCGGAGAGGGCAGGGCGGCACGTGGACATCGAAGGCCGGGGCAATGACTGAGACAAGAGATCGGGCTCTTCGTGAGGAACCTCCCCTCACCGGGCGCCAATCGGCGGAGGAGGCCGAGGAAGCCGAGGAGGCCGAGGCGAGGTCTCGGCACGAGGTGGTGGCGGAGGTCTCGGAGGTGGTCCGGGAACTTTCCGGGACAGCCTCGGACGGGCGCCGGGACGCCCTGGTCGCCCGGCTGACCGCCGCCGGGGCGTTCGGGCTGACGGCGGACGGCCGGGCGGGTTCCCAGGTGCGGGCGGAGTCGGTCGTGCGGGTCGTGCTGCTCGTCGCGCGGCTGTCACCCTCGATCGCCCAGGTGGTGCAGACGCACTATTCGGCCCTGTCCGCGCTCGCCCGCTACGTGCGCCTCGACGGCCCCCGGCCGGCGAGCCTGCCCGGCGGCCGCTACGTACAGCTCCAGTCCGAACCCGCCGGCACGACGGGCTCGACCGTGGGCACCACGCTCCGGCGGACTCCCGGGGGTCTTCGCCTCCACGGCGTCAAGGAGTACGCCACCGGCATCGAGTGGGCCGAACGGCTGAACGTCGGAGCGCTGTACGACGGACGAAAGATCCAGGTCGTACTGGCCCGTTCGGCCGCGGGTGTCTCGGTCGAGCGGACGTGGTCGGCATTCGGGCAGCAGGACACGGAGAGCAATCGCGTCGAACTGAACGACGTTCCCGTCGACCCGCACTCCGTCTTCGTCCCGGACGGCCTCGTGCAGTCACCGATCACCAAACTGGCGCACGCCGCCATCGACATCGGTATCGGCGAAGCGGCGATGGACGCCTTCAGGTCCTTCCTGCTGCACGACGGGCGCCTGCGGCAGGGCGCCGCGAGCGCCGGGGCCGAGACCGTCCTCGACGATCCCTACATCCGCCGGCAGTTCGGGTCCGGGGCGGTCGAACTGTCGGCCCTGCGTGCCAGGCTCCTCGAACTCGCCACGATCATCGACGGGATGCCGGGTTCCGCCATCGACGATGCGCCTCCCCGCGGCACGATCACCGACGGGACACGTCCCCCGAGCACGTTCACCGGCGGCGCCCGTCCGTCGAGCGCGACCGGTCCCGGCATCGACCTGGAGACCCAGATCCGCGCGTTCGCCGCGTACGCGGGTGAGACCGCGGTGAGGCTGGCCTCCGAGCTCTTCAGCAACGCCGGCGCCCGCGCCGCGAGGCTGGATCGCGAACTGGACGCGTACTGGCGGGACGCGCGCGTGCACACCCTGCTGAATCCGAGGGACTGGAGCCTCTCCGAACTGGGGCGGGCCATTCTGAGCGAGAGGCATCACGATGACCGGCAGATCTGAGCCGCTCCGACTCGGCCTGTTCCTGCGCCCGTTCGGGCACCACGCCGGCGCCGCGGCCGTCAGCGACGTGTCGACGTACCCGAGTCAGGTGGCGATGTACGCGCAGTACGCGCGGCAGGCCGAATCCGCCCACTTCGAGTTCGTGTTCCTCGCGGACAGTCTGTTCCATTCGCCCGGCGCCAAGGGCGACTTCGCCTCGCAGGTCGAGCCGTTCACCGCGCTGAGTGCCATAGCGGCTCTGACGTCCCGGATCGGGCTGGTCGGTACGGTCTCGACGACGTACAACGCGCCGTTCCACATCGCGAGGCGGCTCGCGGCGCTGGACCATCTGTCCGGCGGGCGCGCGGGGTGGAACGTGGTCACCTCGCGGCACGACGCGGAGGCCCGCAACTTCGGTCTGCGGGAGCATCCCGGCCACGGCGAGCGGTACGCCATGGCGTCCGAAGCGGTCGATGTCGTACGGCAGTTGTGGAACAGCTGGGAGGAGGACGCGTTCTCGCCCGACCGGCCGTACGGACAGCGGTTCGACCCCACCAAGGTGCGGCCGGTCGACTTCCACGGGAAGTACTTCACCGTCGCGGGCCCGCTCAATCTGCCGCGTCCGCCCCAGGGGACGCCGCTCGTCGTCCAGGCGGGCGGCTCGGACGACGGGGTGGCGCTGGGTTCCGGTCGGGCCGACGTCGTGTTCACCGCGCAGAGCGATCCCGAGGAGGGCATCGGCTACCGGCAGCGCATCCGTGAGGCCGCCCGGCTCGCAGGACGCGCGCGACCGCCGCTCGTCGTGCCGGGGCTCTACGTGCTCCTCGGCTCCTCCGACGACGAGGTACGCCGGCGCTCCGATCGGCTCGCCGAATTCATCGACTACGGAGCGGAGTTGGAGCTTCTCTCCCAACAGCACGGGGCGAGGCTCTCCGAGCAGGACCTGGACAGGCCCGTCGGCGAGGTGGAGGAGATCCTGGTTCCCACGGACAAGGGGAGTCTCTGGCTGCAGGCCGCCCGGGTGAGGAACGCGATCCGGCGGGGTTTCACCCTGCGTGACTACGTACGCGACAACGCCGAGCGGTCCTCGCATCTGCCGCTGTCCGGCACGCCCGGGCACGTGGCCGAGAGGATCATCGCGCTGCACCGGCGCGGATTCGCCGACGGCCTGAACATCAAGCCGGCCGTGATGGAGGTCGACCTGCCCGCTTTCGTCGACGAGGTGGTGCCGATCCTCAGGCGCGCCGGACTCCGCCCGGAGGGGTACGGAGCCACGACCTTGCGCGGAAATCTCGGTGTCGCCGCCGACTCGGCCGTGCGGCAGGGCAGTTCGACCGGAAGTGCCATCGACCGGAGGGATGAGCGATGATCGAGTTGAACGCGGCGGGGAAGACCTACCACCCGCGCGGCCGCCCCCCGGTCGTCGCCCTGGAACCGACGACCCTGAGTGTCCCCGACGGCGAAGTGACCGCGATCCTCGGGGAGAGCGGCGCCGGAAAGACCACGGTCGGCCGGCTCATCGACGGCTTGACACGGCCGACGACCGGATCGGTCTCCATCGACGGCGTGGACATCTCGCGGCTTCGGCACAGGGAACTGGTCGCCGCCACACGGAAGATCGGCGTCGTCTTCCAGGGGTCGGCGCTGCTGTCCCGGCGTACGGCGCTGGAGAACGTGGAACTTCCGCTCCAGGTCGCCGGGGTCGGGCGGACGCAACGACGGGCGCGTGCCGAGGAGCTTCTCGCGCGGGTCGGGCTGGGGGCGAAGGCCGGCGCCTACCCGTCGCAGCTCTCGGGCGGGCAGAAGCAGCGGGTCGCGATCGCGCGGGCCCTGTCGGCGAGTCCCGAGTATCTGCTCGCCGACGAGGCGACCTCGGGGCTCGACGCGGAGACGACCAAGTCGATCCTGGGGCTCCTTCGCGAGCTCCGCGACGACCTGCGGCTGACCATCGTCCTGATCACCCACGAGATGGAGGTGGTCCGCGAACTCGCGGACCGTGCAGTCCTGTTCGAGAACGGGGCGGTGGCCGAGCAAGCGGTCGTGACGGACGCCGCGCGTACACCCGGCTCCCGGCTCGGACGCCTCATCCTGCCGCCCGTCAACGTATCCCCCGCACCACCGGGGACGTCGGCGTGGGAGGTCGGCCATGCGCGCGAGGTCGCGCCCGACTGGCTGCCGGAACTCTCGGCACGCCTGAACACGCGCGTCCTTCTCCTCGGCGGGATATCGGAGGTCATCAACGGACATTCCGCCGCGAGGCTCTACATCGCGGTTCCCTCGGATCTGCCGCCGCAGGCGGTCACCGGGGCCGGGGAAGGGCTCGGCCTTGTCGTGCGACCGCACGGCGACAACGTAACGGCGGACTCCCGGAAAGTGACATTCGCACCATGATCCTGGCTCAGAACACCTCCCTGAACGACGCCTTGACGTTGTTCTGGCCGGCGCTGCTGCAGACCTTCCAGATGGCGGCGATCGTGCTGGGCCTCACGACGGTGATCGGCGTTCCCTTCGCCACGTACCTCTTCAACGTCTCCCCGTTCGGCCTCTTTCCCCGGTACCACGTCTACACGGTGCTGAGCTGGCTCGTCAGCCTGGGAAGGTCGGTCCCCTTCCTGGTGCTGATGGCGGCGATCGTCCCGTACACCCGCGCGCTGATGGGGACGGGAATCGGTGTGCGCGGTGCGATCCTCCCCCTGACGCTGGGCGCTCTGCCGGTCATGGTGCGCCTGGTCGAATCGGCGCTCAGAAGCGTTCCCCCCGAGATTTCCGAGGTCGCCCAGGTCTCCGGTGCCTCGCGTCTCAAGACGATACTGATCGTCCAGTGGCCCGAGGCGATTCCCGCTGTCGTGACCAGTTCCACGATCGCCGTCATCGGCGTCTTCGAACTCATCGCCGTCGCGGGCGTGATCGGTGCCGGCGGCATCGGCTATCTCGCGATCTCGTTCGGATACAACCGCTTCGACAACACGGTGATGTCCGTGACGGTCGTCGGTCTGGCGGTGATCGCGATCGCCATCCAGCTGCTCGGGGACGCCATGGCGCGGATCATGCGGAAGTGAGGCCGAGGGCTGTCCCGTGGTCCGTGGCGGACCGGTGCGCGGCGTCGGATACGGTGCATCGCGGCGAGGTGCCACGGCTGCCGTCGCACCCGCACGGGGAGTCCCGCAAGGGGAGTACGGGGCAGCCTCAGGTGAACACGAGTGGCGGGAGCGAAGGCAGATGGGCCGGACACGCACGTACGACTGGGAAGACCCTTCGGTCTCTGCCGGTGCCGTCGGCACGGCGACCGGGCTGGAGATGCTGCGCGACCTCGTGGCCGGCCGTCTCCCCAGCCCTCCGATCAGCCGGATGATGGGCTTCCGGATCACCGAAGTGGAGGCCGGGCGGGCGGTGTTCACCCTGGAACCGGGCGAGGAGCACTACAACCCGATCGGCAGCGTCCATGGCGGCGTGTACGCGACGCTGCTCGACTCGGCGGCCGGCTGCGCCGTCCACTCGGTGCTGCCCGCCGGGGTGGGGTACACCTCCCTCGACCTCAACGTGAAGTTCCTCCGGACCGTCACGGCGGACACCGGCACCGTAAGGGCGGTGGGCACGGTCCTCAAGAACGGCCGCACCACCTGCCTGGCGCAGGCGGAGCTCCTCGACGCGGAGGACCGCCTCCTCGCCCACGCGACCAGTACCTGCCTGATCGTCCCGCTGAAACCGCGGTAGACGGGCACGCGTCCCGGGCGGCTTCCTCAGGCGCGGTCGCCGACGCCCCAGGGTGACGCGTACTTGGTGGCGAGCAGCGCCGATTCCTCGGGGCCGAGGAGGCGGGCGGGGCGGTCACCGAGGGCCAGGAGAAGCGCGCAGACCTCTTCCAGTTCGACCGCCGAGTCGACGGCCGCCCCCATGTCGGTGCCCGCGACCACCGACCCGTGGTTCTGCAGCAGCGCCGCCCGCAGCGGGAATCCGAGACCGGCGAGGTGCTCGGCCTGTGCGGCGTCGCCGGGCGGCGCGTACGGGAGGAGGGGTGTCTGACCGACCCGCATGACGAAGTACGGCGTCAGCGGGGGGACGGCGCTCCGCGGCGACCAGGGCGGGAGGCAGGAGACCGCGGTGGCGTGGCGGGAGTGCAGGTGCACCACGGCCCCGGTATGGGGGTTCCTGCGGTAGAAGGCCGTGTGGAGCGGGAATTCCTTGGAGGGGCGGGGCCCGGCGACGTGCTGCCCGTCGAGGCCGAGGACACTCAAGTCTCCGGGGTCGATGCGGGCGAGGTCGGCGCCGGTCGGGGTGATGAGGATGTGCTCACCGTCGCGGACGCTGAGGTTGCCGGAGGAGCCGGGGCTGAGGCCGAGGGCCGCGAGGTGTGCTCCGGCGGCCGCGAGGTCGGCTCGGGGGGTACTCATACCAGGGCGCTCCAGGCTTCGGTGAAGATGGTCGTGTCGCCGAAGTTGCCGGACTTGAGCGCGAGGTCCACGGTGTGGTCGCGGTCGTGGACCCGGCCTTCGGCCCGGGCCCAGGCGACGCCCGGGGCGATCGGTGCTCCGATGCTCAGGGTGCGTACGCCGAGCGCGGTGACCACGGCGCCGGAGGTCTCCCCGCCCGCGACCAGGATCCGGCGGGCGCCCGCGTCGACGAGCCGGGCGGCGCAGGCCGCGAGGGCGCGTTCGACGAGCTCGGCGGCGGGTTCGGCGCCGGGGGGCGCGGGCTGTCGGAGGTCTCTCAGGTCGTCGACCGCGTAGATGAGCGGTGGCCGCTGCGGGTCGTCCTGCCAGCAGTCCCGTGCGAAGGCGACGAGGGCGTCGACGGTGCCGCTGAAGTCCGCCCGCAGTGCGGCGAGGTCGAGCTTGCGGTGCGGCAGGCGGGTCCGCCCGTGGGCGACCTGGGCGCGGGTGGCGGAGGAGGCGCTGCCGGACAGTACGACGCCGGGGGCCCCGGGCGCGGAGGCGGGTGTGGCGCGTGCGGTGTCCGCGTCGGGGCGCGGGCCGGTGAGGCCCAGCGCCAGCCCGGCGGCACCGGTGACCAGGGTGAGGTCTTCCGCCGCTGCGGAGACGGTGCGCAGATCGTCGTCGGTGACCGCGTCGACGACGACCAGCGCGTCTGCCGCATCCGGCTCGTCCAGCGCCGCCCGCAGAGCGGCGATCCCGGTCCGTACGGTGTCGAGACCGACGAGCCGTACCGGGTGGCCGGTCTGCGGGGCGAGGAGACGCCCGACGTGCGAGTCCCGCATCGGGGTGAGCGGGTGGTGGCGCATCGGACTGTCCTCCAGCAGCTCGCCGTGGACGGAGAGCAGTCCGTCCCGGACCGTGCGCCCGGTGGCCGGGAAGGACGGGACGACGACGCTGCGCCGCTCACCGAGCTCGGCCAGGAGCGCGTCCGCGACCGGGCCGATGTTGCCGTGCGGCGTGGAGTCGAAGGTCGAGCAGTACTTGAAGTAGAACCGCCGGCAGCCCGCGTCGCGCAGAGCGCGGAGGGACGCGAGCGAGTCGGCGACCGCCTCGCCGACGGGGGCGGTGCGTGATTTGAGAGCGACGACCAGCGCGTCCGCCTCGCGGACCGCGGTTCCGCTCCGGCTGTCCGTGATGCCGTCGGGGCCGACGGTCACCACCGTCCGGTAGCCGCGCGCGACGAGCATCGTGGCGAGATCGGTTGCTCCGGTGAAGTCGTCGGCGATGGCCCCGAGCGTCGGCATCGGACGGACCCCCTTGCGTTGGGTGCGGTGCCGGGAGGGTGATCCATGATCCGGCGTGTGAAATTATGTTAACAGACTTTACGCATACGGGATCTGCTGATACATCTTGTTAACACGCTCCCCGGTGCCCTCGCGTCGCAGACCGAGACCGCCCCCGTTCGGAGCCGTTTCACCGCGTCCTGCGTCCGTCTAGGAGAGCCACCCATGAACGTGCACCACCTTTTCGCCGGCACCGGCGACCGGACCGTGCGGTACGCACTGTCCGGAGCCGGCGGCGGCTTCGCCCGGACCCTGCTCGCCCAGACCCTGCGGATCGACCGGCTGGCACCCTCCGTCCTGTGCGACCGGGACGTGGAACGCCTGGCGGAGATGCTCCTCGAACTCGGATACGCCCCGGACGCCCTGTCTGTCTGTGCGGACGCGGTCGAGGTCGCCCGGGCCGGCGAAGAGGGCCGGATCGCCTTGGTGCGCGAGGGCGCCCTGCTGCCGGCCGGTGCCTGGGACATCCTGGTGGAGGCGACCGGCAGCCCCGCCGACGGCTTCGCCACGGCGTGCGCCGCGCTGACCGCCGGGCGCCACGTCGCCATGGTGAGCAAGGAGGTCGACTCCGTCGCGGGTCTGCACCTCGCCGACCTCGCCCAGGAAAACGGTGTCGTCTACACCACGGCCGACGGCGACCAGCCGGCCAACCTCATCGCGCTGGTGACCTGGGCCGAACTGCTGGGCCTCGACATCGTGGCCATCGGCAAGTCCAGCGAGTACGACCTGGTCCTCGACCCGGACGCCGGTACGGTCACCCAGCTCGACACCACCGTCCCCGCGCCGGAGCTGGCCGGGCTGCTCTCCCTCGGCGACGACCCGCGTTCCACTCTGGCCGCACGCGCCGCGGCGGTGTCCGCGCTGCCGGTCGGCGCCACCGCCGACTACTGCGAGATGGCCGTCGTCGCGACCAATACCGGCTTCCGGCCCGACACCGAGCGCCTCCACTACCCGGTCGCCCGGATCGCCGAACTCGCCGACGTCTACGCCCTCCGCGAGGACGGCGGCGTGCTGCGCCGCCCCGGCGCCGTCGACGTCTTCAGCGCGCTGCGGCTGCCGGACGAGGCGTCGTTCGCGGGCGGTGTCTTCGTGGTCGTGCGGACCGGCGACCCGGTGACCTGGGAGACGCTGCGGGGCAAGGGGCACGTCGTCAGCCGCGACGGCCGGTACGCCGCGATCTATCTCCCGTACCACCTCATGGGGGTCGAGACCCCCGTCTCGCTGCTCTCCGCGGTGCTGCACGGCCGGCCTTCGGGCGGCACCGACCCGCGCGGACACGCCGTACTGGCCGGCCGCGCCCGGCACGACCTGCCGGCCGGCACCGCGCTGGCCATGGGCGGCCACCACCACGACGTCACCGGCGTGCAGGCCGTGCTGCTGCGCGACGAGGACGCCCCCGCCGACACCGCCCCGCTCTACCTGGCGGCCCACGCCACCCTGAGCCGTGACGTCGCAGCCGGTGAGCTCATCACGCTCGCGGATCTCGCCGACGCCGACGCCGGCCTGCTGCACGCCTGGACCGCCGGACGCACCTCCCGCGCCACCGGCTCCTCCTCCGCCCCTGCGAGCCGTTGATGAGCACCGATCTCCAGCACCTGCTGCTGGGCATCGCCGCCGTCGTCGTACTCATCCTTCTGATCACGAAGGCCAAGCTCCACCCGTTCCTGGCGCTCGCCCTCGCCGCCCTCGGCCTCGGGCTCGCGGCCAGCATCGGCCCCGGCGACACCGTCGCGCACTTCCAGGACGGCTTCGGCGACGCGCTGAAGAGCACCGGCCCGACCATCGGCCTGGGCACCATCCTCGGCGGCATCCTGCTGGGCTCGGGCGGCGCCGACCGAATAGCCACCGTCTTCATCGGTGCCCGTCCGGTGAAGTGGATCCCCACCGCGATCACCGCCGCGGCGCTCCTCATCGGCATGCCGCACCTGTTCGACGTCAGCTTCGTGATGCTGGTGCCGCTCGTCTACGCGGTGGCCAAGCGCACCGGGACGCACCTGCTGTACGTGGGGCTCCCGATGGCGGCGGGCCTGTACATCTCGCACGGGCTGCTGCCCCCGCACCCCTCCCCCACCCTGGCGGTCTCCGCGTACGGCGCGAACACCGGCCTCACCATCCTGTACGGCCTGATCATCGGCATCCCGATCGCCGTGATCAGTGGTCCGCTGCTCACCCGGTTCGCCTCCCGGTGGTTCGGCCCCGCGCCCGACCTGGACAACGGGCCGGTCCCCGAGCCGGGCCCCGCGCCGGAGAACCAGCGCCGGCCCGCCTCCTTCACCCTGGCGCTGATCACCGTGCTGCTGCCGCCGGTGCTCATGCTGATCGGAACCGTGGGCACCTCCAACACGGCCGAGGGCTCCCTCCCCTACGCGTTCTTCGAGGCCTGCGACTCCTCGGTGATCTCGCTGCTCGCCGCCGTGGTCTTCGCGTTCTTCGCCCTGGGCCTGCGCTCCGGCTTCGGTCTCGGCCAGCTCCAGAAGATGGCGGGCAAGGGTCTCGGCCCGGTCGGCGGGATCGTGCTGATCCTCGGCGCCGGGGGCGGCCTCAAGGCGATGCTCACCGCGACCGGCATCGACAAGCTGATCTCGGACTACGCCGTCCACTGGTCGATCCCGCCGCTGCTGCTCGCCTGGCTGGTCGCGGCCCTGCTGCGGATCTGTCTGGGATCGGCGACGGTGGCCACCGCCGCGGCCACCGGCATCGTGGCGCCCCTCATCGGCGCGTACCCCGGCCTCTCGCCAGAACTGCTGGTCCTCGCGACGGCCTCCGGCGCGGTGATGCTCTCGCACGTCAACGACTCCGGCTTCTGGCTCTTCAAGGAGTACTACCAGCTGTCGGTGGCCCAGACGTTCCGTACCTGGACGCTCATGCTGTCGCTGCAGTCGCTGCTCAGCCTCGGCGGAGTCCTGCTGCTCAGCACCTTCGTCGGTTCCTGAACACCGAGTCCTTTTGGGCGCACAGCACCGGGAACGGCACAATCGAGCAGCGACCTGTGGTGGTCGTGGGAAGAAAGGTATTCCGTAGATGGCCGACGAAGAGCCCCTGCCCCTGATCCCCGATCAGCGGCGCGAACTGCTGGTGAAGCACTTGCGCCGTGACGGAGTGCTCAGCGTGCAGCAGATCACGCAGATCTTCGGCGTCTCGCACATGACGGTCCGACGCGACATCGCCGAACTGGAACGGCAGGGCCTCGTGTTCTCCGTGCCCGGCGGTGTCCGGATCGCCAGCCATCTCCAGAGCGAGCCCAGCTTCCAGGCGAAGTCGCTCGTGGAGCAGCCGGAGAAGAAGGCCATGGCAGCGAACGCGGTGGAGCTCGTACGGGAGGGCATGACGGTCTATCTGGACGCCGGAACGACCCTGCTGGCGATGGTTCCGCTGCTGGCGCGTCACGAGTCGCTGACGGTCGTCACCAACGACTTCACGACCGTGGACCGGCTGATGCCCTTCACCCACCTCGACGTCATACACATCGGCGGGCAGGTGGACCCGTCGAACCGGTCGAGCGTCGGCCGCCTGGCCGCGACCACACTGCGGCAGCTCGCCCTGGACATCGCCTTCATCAGCACCAGCTCCTGGGACCTGCTGCGCGGGGTGACCACTCCGTCGGCCGCCAAGGTGGAGGTCAAGCAGGCCGCGATGGAGTGCACGGGGAGTTCCGTGCTGGTCGCGGGCTCCTCGAAGTTCGGCACCTTCGGCAAGTTCCGGGTGGCCCCGCTCGGCGCGTTCGACACCGTCGTCACGGACGACGCGCTGGCCGAGGCCGCAGCGGAGGGGATCCGTGCCGGCGGTGTGGACCTGCGTCTGGCGCGTGTCTGAGCGGCCCGGCCGACACCCCCACCGTCTCCTTCCCCTCTCCGGCCGGTCCGTCCACGGTCCGGAGTGGGGGAGGGCACTCGGCGTCCGGGGCGGACACGGCCCATGCCGTCAGAGCGTGCTGCCGCCGGTGGCGTCGATGTACTGACCGGTGATCCACCGGGAGTCGTCGGACGCCAGGAACGCGACGATGTCGGCGATGTCGTCGGGGCGGCCGATCCGGTCGAAGGCGGAGAGTGCGGCGATCGCGTTCCGCGCTTCCTCGGTGGCGCGCCGGGAGGCGTTCATCTCCGTCTCGACGAACCCCGGTGCCACGGCGTTCACCGTGATGCCGCGGGGACCCAGTTCCTCGGCCAGGGTGCGGGTCAGGGAGTCGACCGCCCCCTTGCTCATCGAGTACGCGAGGGTCCGCGGCAGCGCACTCCTGCTCGCGGCGGAGGAGATGTTGACGATGCGGCCGCCCTCCCCCATCCGCTTCAGCGTCTCCTGGATGACGAAGAGCGGGGCCCGGGTGTTGACCGCGATCAGCCGGTCGAAGTCCTCGGCCCGCAGATCCTCGATGCGCGCGGAGATGCTGACGGCGGCGTTGTTGACCAGGATGTCGATCCCCGGTCCGGCCCCCTGCTCGCGGGCGCCGGCGTCGAAGGCGTCGAACAGGGCCCGGACGTCTCCGTCGACGCCGAGCTCGGCGCGTACCGGGAAGCAGCGTCCGCCGTCGTCGCGGATGCCGGAGACGGTCCGCGCGGCGGCCTCCTCGTTGCTCGCGTAGTGGACGGCGACGAGTGCGCCGTCCGCGGCGAGGCGCCTGGCGATCCCGCGTCCGATACCGCGGCTCGCCCCGGTCACCAGCGCCGTCCTGCCCTTGAGGGATCCCATGCGTGCCCAGCTCCGTTCGCCCGGCGGCCGGTCCGCCGGTTCCTGAACCGTACAGGGGGCCTCGGGAGGGTGATCGCAGAGGTGGAACGGCTGAGCGGAGGGGTGCGAGGACCTGACGGCGGCGGGCGTCGAACCCGCCTTCGGCCGACAGGTGCCGGTCCGTCACATGCCGTACTCGTCACGGGAGTCAGGGCTCGCGAGCAGGGGTAACATACCGGCGCGCCTGTTTCGCGCCCGCCCTCCTCATGAGACGCGCCGCGCGCGGCAGGGCGGACCGGACGGACCGAAGGAGTCGGGCATGGCGCAGCAGGAGCGGGCCATCAGAACGCGCTACACCGTGCTGGAGGCCGCTGCGGCGGTGTTCGCGTCGAACGGGTACGAAGCGTCCACCATCAGCGAGATCATGTCCCTGGCCGGAGTGACCAAGGGGGCCCTGTACTTCCACTTCTCCGGCAAGGAGGCGCTGGCGCACGCGGTGCTCCAGCACGCGGTCATCATCAAGCCGGACAATCCGGTGAAGATGCAGGCCATCGTGGATCTGGGCCTGCTCCTCGCGTACCGGCTGCCCCGGGAGCCGTTACTCCAGGGTGCGGCACGGCTGGCCGCCGACCAGAACGCGCGGCCGTTCTTCGGCGGACCGTGGCCGCAGTGGCGGGACGTCATCGCGACCCTGCTGACCGAAGGCCGCTCCCAGGGCGAGGTGTTCGAGCACATCGACCCGCTGGAGACCGCGAACGTGCTGGTGGGCGCGTTCACCGGATTACAGCTCGTCTCCACCACCGTGGACAGGCCGGACAGCCTGCTTCTCCTCGCCTCCGACCTCTACCGGCTGGTCCTGCCCGGCATCGCGGTGCCGGGAGTGCTGCGGGTGCTCTCCACCGATCCGGACCGCGCCCACCATGTGTTCGACGAGCTGGGGCAGCCCAGCTGGGACCTCTCGGTGACGTTCGATAACGTGCCCGGTGCCTCGTTCCCGGCGATGACCGGGCAGGTGGGCGCTACTGTTCCCCCGTCGAAACGGTGACACGCATGCACGCGATCCAAGTCCGCAGATCCGGTGGCCCCGAGGTGCTGGAGTACGCGGAGGTGCCCGACCCCGTCCCCGCGGAGGGACGGACGCTGCTCGACGTCGAGGCGGCCGGTGTGAACTTCGTGGACACCATGGTCACCGACGGCACGTACCCGACCGCGGGCGGCCACCCGTTCGTTCCCGGTACGGAGGTCGTCGGACGCACCGAGGACGGCAGGCGGGTTCTGGCGAGGGTGCGGTCCGGGTACGCGGAGCGGGTGAGCGCGGACCCGGCCACCATGATCGGCCTTCCCGAGGAACTCGACGCCGGGCAGGCGCTGGCCCTGCTGACACAGGGGCTCACCGCCTGGCACCTGCTGAAGTCGGCGGCACGGCTGGTGCCGGGCGAGACCGTGGTGGTGCACGCGGCCGCCGGCGGCGTGGGCAATCTGGCGGTGCAGCTGGCCCGGGAGTTCGGCGCCGGCCGTGTGGTGGCGGTGGCCTCGACGCCCGAGAAGCGTGCCGCCGCCCTGAAGGCGGGTGCGGACGAGGCGGTGGAGTACCCGCTCGCCGGGAAGGCGGACATCGTGCTGGACGCCTCCGGGGGCGCGCTCTTCGACCAGGGGCTGGCCTCGCTCGCGGAACACGGCAGGATCGTCACCTACGGCAACGCGTCCAGGTCCGCGCCGGCGCCGCTGGACACGGGCCGGCTCCTGATGCTGAACGCGTCGGTGACCGGGTTCCAGCTGGGCAGGTCGCTCTCCCGTCCGGGCGCCTTCTCGACGGCGCTCGGCGAGCTTCTCGACCTGACGCTGCGGGGCCGGCTGAGTCCCCTCACCGGTGGCGTCCATCCGCTGGCCGAGGCCCGGCGGGCGCACGAGGACCTGCTCGCACGGCGCACCGTGGGAAAGCTGGTGCTGCGGCCCTGAGCCGGAGCGCACACGGTCCCGGCGCGCGCGACCCGGCGTACGGGACGTGTACGGACCGGGGCCCGTGCCGTACCGGTTCCGCGCTGAAGCGTGTTGTGAAAGTCCCTCCGGGCGGACGGCGCTACTTTCACAACACGCTTTAGGCTCCTCCGGCCCGTCGGCGCCACGGACATTCACGCCAATTCATGGCTCCCGGAACATCACATGTCGGCCGTTTTTGATTGCTTCCGCGCAAGGGGAGGAGGCGCGCCCCCGGGGGAGGCAGGATGACCCCGTGATGGGCAACCCACCCGCCGTCACGACCAGTTTCATCGGCAGAAGCGGTGAGCTGGCCCGGACCGAGCGGGCACTGGACGAACACCGGCTGGTCACTCTCACGGGCCCCGGAGGCATAGGCAAGAGCCGGCTCGCGCTCCATGTCGCGGACCGAATAGCTGCTCGCTTCGCCGGTGGTGTCTGCTGGGCCGATCTCTCGCACCTGCACGGTGACGCGTCGCTGACGACCGCCGTCTGCGACGCGGTCGGTCTGCTGGACCACAGCCGGCGCCGTCCTGTGGAGGCGCTGAGCGAATGGCTGGCGGATCAGCGGCTGCTGCTCGTCCTGGACTGCTGCGAAAGGGTCCTGACGGCCTGCCGGGATCTGGTGGAGCGGCTGCTCGCCGCGGCGCCGGGGCTCACCGTGCTCGCGACCAGCCGGGAGCCGCTGGACGTGGCGGGCGAGTACGTCGTGGCGGTGCCGCCGCTGGCCACCGGGGGCGACGCCCAGCGCCTCTTCCGCGAGCGGGCCGCGCTCACCGCTCCGGCCCGGCAACTCGACACGCCGCGGGCGGCGGCGGCCGTGGGAGAGATCTGCCGGCGCCTGGAGGGCATTCCGCTCGCCGTGGAACTCGCCTGTGCCCGGTTGCGGGAGTCGGAGGTGGAGGAGCTCCTCGGGCTGCTCGCCTCCCGGCTCGACTCGCTCGTGGACGACACGACCTGGCCCCGGCGTCACCGGGCGCTGCGGACCACGATCGGCTGGAGCCACGAACTGTGCGCGCCGCTCGAACGGCTGCTGTGGGCCCGGCTCTCCGTCTTCCACGGAGGGATCCGGCTGGCGGACGCGCAGGCGGTCTGCTCCGGGGGGCCGCTCACACCGGACGGGGTGGCGCGCGGTCTGGAGAGGCTCGCCGCGCAGTCGGTGCTGCAGCGGGACGGCGCCGGCTACCGCATGCTCGACACGCTGCGCGAGTACGGTGCCATGTGGCTGCGGGAGCTGGCGGAGGACGGGGTGCTCGCCGACCGGCACGCCGCGCACTTCGCCGAGGTCACGGACGAGTCGCACCGGGGGTGGCTGGGCCCCCGTCAGCTCGCGCGCTACCGGCGTATGGACGAGAGTCACACGGATCTGTCGGCCGCTCTGGACCACCTCCTGGTGGCGTCCCCCGCGCTGGCCCTGCGCATGGCGGGTCAGGCCGGGCTGTTCTGGAGCTGCTGCGGCCATCTCCATCAGGCGCGTTCCTATCTGGAGCGGGTCCTCGCCCTGCATCCGGGCGGGGGCAGGGACCGGACCCGGGCCCTGTGGGCCCTCGGCGTCACTCTCACCCTCCAGGGGGACCACGGGGCGGCGTCGGAGGTCGGGGAGGAGTGTGCCCGTTGCGCGCGGGAGGACGCCGATGCCGAATCGATCCTCTCCGCCGCGCACACGGTGAGCTTCAACCACCTCATGGCGGGCCGGCCGCAGGCTGCGCTGGCGGTGAGCGACGGCGCGCTGCGGGAACTGCCGGTGGAGCCCGCCGTCGCGCCGTCCGTCCTGCGCTGTCGGGTGATACGCCTGTTCGCGCTGACGGCCCAGGGCCGTCTGGAGGAGGCGTACGGGGACGCCGTCGGACTCCAGCGGATCAGTCTGGAGTACGGGGACCGCTGGGCGCGCGGCTACGCGGACCACCAACTGGCGCTCATACACATGATGCACGGCCGGCCTCGGGACGCGGAGACCCATGCCCGCGCCATGCTCACCAGCAAGCACCAGCTCCAGGACAGTCTCGGGATCGCTCTCGCGCTGGACCTGCTCGCCGGTGCCATCGCCGCCCAGGGCGACGGCGTGGGCGCGGCGCGCACCCTGGGGACGGGGCAGACGTTCTGGCGGATGGTCGGCCACCCGCACCGCGGCACTCCGGAGCTGGGCGCGATCCGTGACCGTTGGGAGCGCCTCGCCCGCGAGGCCGCGGGTCATTCGGCGTACGAGACGGCCTACGACCGGGCGCTCAAGGACACCGCGGAACACGGCCTGGCCCACGCGTTGCGCCCCGAGCGGCATCAGGCCTGACCTGCCCGATGCCCGGGGGCTTCGAACGGTCGTGGACCGTGTGGAGAAACAGCGATTCGGTGGTGTGCACGGGCGGCACACCACCGAATCGGAGCCAACGGTCGGGGAATCAGTTCTCTTCGGTCTCCTCGGTCACTTCACCGACGATCGTTCCCTTGGCGGCGTCGATCTCGAAGTCGGTCTGGTTCCAGTCGGAGTCGACGACGTCGACCTGCCAGACGAGTACGTCGTCGTCGTTCTCCTCCAGCCCGATGGAGGTCACCCAACCCTTCTGCTTGTCGGTGGCCGTCTTCGCCGCCTGCTCCGGTGTCTGGGTGGCCTTGCCGATCATCCCGGACAGCCGGCTCTTGTCGTCGGCGGACTGGTTGTCGTCCTCGGTGGTGTCCAGAACCTTGCCGGTGACGGCGTTGATCCGGACGGTGTGCGCGGTGCCGTCCTTCTCCGCGACCTCCGCGACCCACTCGGGGTCGCTGGGGCTGCCGGTGGGGCTCGGGCTGCCCGTGGGGCTGGGGCTGCCGGTCGGACTCGGGCTGCTCGTGGGGCTCGGGCTCCCGGTCGGGCTGGGGCTGGGGCTGGCGTCCTCGTCGTCGTCGAGCCCGCCGAGCTCCAGGTCGACCAGCTTGCTGCCGGAGACCGCGTCCACCGCGGTCTTGGCCGCCTTGTCGAAGGTGATCTTCGTGGCGTCGAGCACGTCCTTGCGCTTCTGCTGCTCCTGCGTCAGCTTGGTCGCGGACGGGCTGGGAGAGGCCGGAGTGGTGGTCGCCTGGTGCGGTACGACCTTCGCGGCCTCCGAAGTCGCCGACGCCGACACGGAGTCACCGTCCGATCCGCAGCCCGTGACCATCGCCGAGGCGAGGACGGCGCACACGACGGCGCCGACCGCGCGGAGAGTGCGGGCACGCGTGGAGACACGGTTCGTCTGTGGGGGATCTAGTCTCATGTGCGCATGCCTAGCCCGGGCGGCGATCAGTCATGTTGTGCCCCGGCACCGAGTCACCCGATCGACCGGACCGCTCCGCCCGTTGGGCTCGTTCGCCGTCCCTCCGTCCCGGACAATGGCGTCGCGGTTCCGTCCGTCGCCGGCCGGACGCCCGCCGAGCGGCCGAACCTGCCCTTCCCTTGACCGGGCGCGGAGGGCGACGCTGGGAAACAATGGAATCCAAGGGGTCCGGCGTTCGTCGTGCCCGATCGGGAGGCCCACATGGACTATCCGGAACGTTTCGAGCTGATCTTCCAGACACTCGGCGCGGAGGACGACGTCGTCGTCGTCCGGATGACCGAGCGTGCGGGGGCGGGAGGACATCCCGTGTACGAGGACGAGACCGGGATCGTCCGCGCCGAGATCAGCGCCAGGGGCGAGGTACGGATGCTGGCCAGCGGCGGCCACCAGGTGCCCGGCGCACCTCTGCTGGCGCGTCCCCTGAACTCCGAGGTGCCTCCCGAGGAGTGAGAATGGGGGGCATGAGTGAAGCGTGGGATCCGGCCTCCCCTGGAATTCTGCGTCTGCCCTCGGGGCGCCTCGTGCGCGGCCGGGGGCTGCGTCGGCCGCTGCCCGAAGGTCCTGTCCCCGAGTTCTCGGTGCGCCTGCTGGGCCGTGAGCCCGAACCGGTGGCGTGGGAGTCGCGCTGGCTGCGGTGGCCCGACTTCCGCCTCCCGGCCGACGACGAGGCGGCCCGGTCCCTGCTGGAGGAGGTGTGGGCCCGGGCCGCCGGTGAGCGGGTGGAGGTCGCGTGCGCGGGCGGCCGGGGGCGTACGGGCACGGCCCTGGCGTGCCTGGCGGTGCTTGACGGGGTGCGCCCGGACGAGGCGGTCGGCTTCGTACGGGCGCACTACCACCCGAGCGCGGTGGAGACCCCGTGGCAGCGGCGTTACGTCCTGCGGTTCGGGGACCACTCCGCCTGAGGGCTGTCGGTTCCGCGTGCCCTCCGCCGGCGTCGCACCGCCAGGAGCGGGAGCGCGCCGGCGAGGGCGAGGCCGCCGGGGACGGCCGCCGACTCGATGCCGGGCCGGCTGAAGGTCGCCGGGATCGGCAGGGTCGCCCAGCGGCCGACCGGCCAGGCGACCACGACGGCCCGTCCGACCACCTCGTCCTCGGGGACCATGCCGCCGTTCTTGTCGTGCTGGTGGTAGCGGGAGTCGACGGACGCCTGACGGTGGTCGCCCATCACCCAGATCTTTCCGTCGGGGACAGTCACCTTGAACTCGCCGTCCCCGCCCGGGCTGCACGCGGTGTTGCCGGGGTAGACGTACGGCTCGTCCAGCGCCTGGCCGTTGAGCCGGAGCGGGCCGGTGCCGGAGCACTCGACGGTGTCGCCGCCGACTCCGATCACCCGCTTGATCAGGTCCTTCTCCTCCGCCGACGGCATCAGCCCGACGAAGGTCAGCGCCTGCTGGACCACGTTGGGCTGCTGGGCCTCGACGCCCGTCAGCCAGCCGTCGGGGTCGTGGAAGACGACGACCTCGCCCCGCTCGGGCTCCGAGCCGAACCAGGGGGTCAGCTTGTCGACGAGGACCCTGTCCCCTTCCTGCAGGGTGTTCTGCATGGACTCGGAGGGGATGGAGAACGCCTGCACCAGGAAGGTCTTGATGAGCAGCGCGAGGCAGAGCGCGACGACGACGAGCAGGGGGATCTCCACCCAGAGGGGACGCTGCTTCTCCGGCCCGGCCTGCCTTCTCGGTTTCCTCCGCAAGACGTCCGCCCCTGTCATCGCACCGCTCCTCGACATACTCACCCTCCGTACCCGCTCGGTACGGTTGCGTGAGCAACTCTAGTGCCGCGACGGCGCAAGCCTCGCCGATCGCGGCACTGGGCGGTCAGGCACTCCTACGCGATGGAGGGTGGCGCGGGGGCGGGTACGCCCTGTGGTGGGGGAACCATCGCGCCCGCGCCGGCGCGCACGGCCTCGACCACGGTCTGATGGAAGGTGCGGCTCTCCTCTTCGGAGAAGCACGGAACGGGGCTGCCCGCCATGGTGAACCAATCGGAGGATCCGCTGAACTGAACGGCCACGGCCGCCTGCTCGTCCGACCACGTCGTGTGCACGGTCAGATCCCCGGTCACGATGCCCACCTCGGCGGTGCTCACTCCGCCGGCTCCCGCGAAGACGCCACTGGTTGTCCACGATGCCCAGTTCATGACGTCTCGCCTTTCGACAATGCCTAGCCTGCCTACTGGCTGCTTTCGAGTATGGCACCGCGACCCCGAGCTCGCACCGGTGTGCGACGACCGGACTGCGCACACCTCTGACCTGGTCTTTATGTCGATCAGGCGATCGATCAACCGCGGTGTGCACGCCCGAGCGCCCCGCGCACGAAGGCGGCCTGACCGGCGTGCTGGAGGTCGTCGGCCACCACGCTGACGAGCCGGACTCCGAGGCTCACCGGCGGGGACCACGCCTCGTCGACGATCCGGTCCAGCGCCTTGCCGGTGAGTCCGCGGACGAAGGCCAGGGTGCGTTCGTGGACGGCGTCGTGGTAGCCGAGCAGCAGGTCGGCCGAGGCGACCCGCACGGCGCCGACTTCCTTGCGGGTGTGTCCGTATCCGGTCGCGGCTCGGTCGAACGGGAGGTCGAACCGGTCGGCCCAGCCGTCGGTGAACCAGACCTGCTCGCCGCCGGAGGCGTCCGCGACGTGGTCGTCCTGGACCCGGGTCAAGTGCCAAACGAGCCAAGCGATGGAGTTGGCCCCCGCATCGGTCCGGGCGTTGAGTTCGTCGGCGGAGAGCCCTTCGGCGGCCGCGTGCACCGCTTCCCGCACCCGGCCGAAGGCATCGGTGAGCAGATCTGATGTGTTCATCCGTCCACTCTGGCAAGCGGGCCGCCCGGCCGCACCACAACCCGACCCCATTGGTCGAACTAACGCACGACGGGCCACCTGCCGATCGGTGCGTTGACGGCAGTAGACATCGGCGCACCGATCGGCGACCGAAAGGGCGTACGGCTTTCAGGAGCCTCCGGGTGTCCCGAAGGTGACGGTGACCTTCGTGAACCCGAGCGACGTGAGGAGACCCTTGAGCATGTTGGCGGTGTTCTTCTCGGCCCGCGCGGTGAGACCGCTCTCCTTCGCCGCCTCCGCGATGTGCTGGGCCGCGAGCTTGTTGACCGCCTGCTCGCTGCCCGGGTTGTCGGAGAAGAAGTCGCCGAGGCGGTCCAGCAGGCCGCGCTGCTTGGAGACCGAGTAGGAGCGGTCGGGGTCGAGGGCGGGCTTGCCGAGGACCGCGTGCGGCAGGGTGAGCGTGGCCTCCGTACGGTCGTCGTTGACGACGACCCCGTTCTCGGCGACCTTGCCGAGGTCCACGGAGGCGCCGACGGTGCCGGCGCCGACGTAGAGGGTGCGTGTACCCCGGATCGCGTCGGGGAGGAACTTGGCGTCCTTCTCCAGGTCGACGACGACCTGGAAGTTGCCGGAGGCCGCTTCGTAAGCGCTCATGTCCTGGATCGACTTGAGCACGGCGGGCCCGGACCGGTCGTCGGTCCTCTCACCGAAGAGGTCGCCCAGACCCGGCACGAGGCTGAGCCGGGTGCCGGCGAAGAGGAGGGCCAGCACCACGGCGCAGATGCCGAGGGGTTTGACCCATCCCCGCTTCTTCGCGGCCGGGCGGGCGGCGGGCCCGCCGTCGCGCCGCTCGGAGCTGTCTGGTTCCGTACCGGTGGACGTCATACCGTTCGTCTGACCCGTACGCGCCGGTTCAGTCCACCCACACGCCCCCAACTCGCTCTGTTCCGGGGAGAGTCGTACGGGTTTCAGTCGCCGGTCACACCGTCCAGCCGCTCCCGCAGCAGGTCGGCGTGGCCGGCGTGGCGGGCGTACTCGGCGATGAGGTGGACATGGATCAGCCGAAGTGAGTACGTCTCCCCACGGTGGACGAAGGTGTCGTCGAGCGAAGCGTCGGCGACCGTCTCGTCCGCCAGCCGGATCTCCTCCAGCAGTCGTGCGTAGTCCTCCTGCGCACGCTCGGGGACGAGGTCCTCGAAGTCCGCGTCCTTGCCCTTGGCCGGGTCGTACATCGGAGGCAGTTCCTGGCCGGCGAACCGCTCGCGGAACCAGGTGCGTTCGACCTTGGCCATGTGCCGCACGAGGCCGAGCAGGCTGAGATTGGAGGGTTCGGTGGTCTGCCGCGCCAGTTGCTCGCCGGTCAACCCGGCGCACTTGCGCAGCAGGCTGCCGCGGTAGGAGTGGAGGAAGGCGGTGAGGGTCTCGCGCTCCGGGGCGTTCAGTGCGTCGGGGGTGGGTACGGGGTCAGGTGCTGTCCATGTCATCGGGCGATGATGCCCCGCGGCGGCCCGGATCGCGACCTCCTTTTCCCTCCGGCGGTTACCGGTGCAGCCGGTAGGTGTCCGAAGGCTCGTCGCCGTTCGGGGCGGTGGACCAGGTGATGCTGCTCGCGAGGCCGGCCACGAGGAAGAGGACGACGAACATCCCGCCGGCCCGGCTCATGACCAGCGGGCGGGTCGCGGAGCCGGTGCCGTACGGGACGACCTGGAGGCCGTCGTCGCCGAAGAGGCCCTTGGGGTAGGCGGGGGTGAGCATCGACGCGTAGGCCTCGAACCGCATCTGGTAGCGCAGGGTGGCGGCGGTGGCTTCGAACAGGGGCTTCGGCATGCGGCCGAGGATCAGGGTGACCAGCCACCACAGGAAGCCCAGGGCGAACCAGCCGGTGACGGCGAGGGACTGGACGACCAGCGCGGGAATCATCAGGAGCAGCCGGAAGAGGACGGCGAGCCGGTTGAGTTCGGTGGGGCGCACCTCGACGCGTACGGGATAGTCCCCCGGCGGGCTGAAGGAGAAGGGCGGGTAACGGTCCACCAGCAGCATCTCGTTGGCGAGGACGCGTGTCTGGTAGCCGAGCCGTCCGGCGAGGAAGCGGAAGACGGGCTGGGGCAGGCGGCCGAGGACGAGCGCCGAGAACCAGCCGACGACGACCATGACCGCCGCCGCGATCGAGAGGAAGAAGAGGACGACGAAGTGCGGCAGGAGGAGCAGGGACCGGAGCAGTACGGTGAGCCGGCGCTGCCGCACGGGCTCCACGATGTCCAGGACGGGCTGGAACTCCGGTACCTCGGGTGAGACGTGGCCCGGGCTCCACTGGCCGTCGGCCATACGGCTCCTCCTCGGCGGGTACGCGGCGCGCCTCCGGTGCGGTGGACGTCACCGCCAACCTGACGCGGCGCACCCGTCGGCACAATCCGCCGGGGTCCGAACGGGTGTCCCCGGCGGGCCAGGGGCGGGCCCGCCGGGGGGTGGAACGGCGGAGGTGCGGGGCGTCCCGTTCAACCCGTACCTCCGCCTGCTCTGGAATCACTCGCTCCAGGGGGTCGGAACACGCACATCGATGCCCACGTACTTCGTGAGCGTCCCGGTTGGCATGCGCGGTTTCCTCCTCGCGACTCTGACGTTCTTGGTGGGTGTGCACGGGGCGTGCAGGCGTTGAGCACAAGCCTTGAATCGGTGGGAGCGCTCCCATCATGCGGAGACGGGAAATCGGAGTCAAGAGACTTGAAGAGTCGAATAAATTCGATTAACAGAGTTCAGAACTGGGCCTGTTGACCGACATCAGTTGACGCTCTAACGTCGTGGCCGACCAGTGGGAGCGGTCCCATCAGCCGGCGTGCCGTAGGGGGCACGCCCGGCCGGCGGGGGCCGCCCCAGCGACTCCCTCCACTTTTCGTTCACATGAGGTACGCGTTCCGCCTGCTCCTCGGAGCGGTTCCCGCCACGACCGGCTCGCCGCCGCTCCCGTGGCCCGGCCCTCCGGAAACGCCCCTTTCCGCACGGTGGACCACTCCGTCACCGGCCTGCGGAAGGAAGGTCCCGGGGCAAACGTCGGACTGACCGACTCGGTTCCATCAGCTCCTTGTTGGACCTTGTGTTCGATCCCGGGGAGTGTGGGCGGCGACGCACCGAAGCCCGGTGGCGGTCCGGCCGGACCGCCACCGTCACCGATGAGCACCGGAACGATTCACCCGCGGCGGCGGCGAGCGCCGACACACCGGCTCCGCGGCACCTGACGGACCGCGGTCTCCGCCGACCGGGACGCCCTACCGCCCCGGTCAGCGGTTGCGGAACCGTTCCAGCAGCGTGCGCCCGCTCCCGGGCCGCGCCGCCTCGGCCTTCCCGGACCCGGCCGGCGTCTTCCCCGCGCCCTTGCCCAAGACGGTTGCCGTCTTCCCGGAGCGCCTGGCCCCGGCAGTGGCCGGAGCTTTCGCCGGGCGCCCGTTCCCGTCGGTGGCCCGTGCCTTCGTGGTGGTACGGGACGTGCCCGCCCGCGCCGATGCCGCCGCCACCTTCGCCCTGAACCCCTTGGCTTCGCCGGCCCGTCCGGTGGACCGCCTGCCGGACGCGTCCTCGCCGGCCGGAACGGCCGCCGGGACGGGCTCGGTCCGGACCGTCGCGAAGGAGTGGTAGTGATGGCTGATCCGGCGCCCCACGAACAGATAACCGAGCAGCGCACCGGTGGTGTTGAGGATGACGTCGTCGATGTCGAAGGCCCGGCCCTCCACGACCGCTCCCTGGGCCAGCTCCACGACCACCATGACCACGCCGGTCAGCAGGATCATGCGGAGCATCCGGAGCCGGCGCGGCACGAGAACCGGCAGCAGCACCCCGAAGGGTGCGCCGAGCAGAATGTTGCCGCCCGCCTGCTTGCAGGCCGCGAGGAAGGTGTAGTCCTCGGCGTACTGCCGGAGCGAGCGCCCGGGGGTCATGTTCGAATGGGCGATCCCGGCCGACGCGGGTGACGGGGTGAGTGTCACCTTCGCCAGGACGACGGAGAAGGCGACGAGGCCCACGAAGGCCACCACCAGGATGCCGGCGCGCAGCAGCGTGTGCGCCCAACTTCTTTTCCGCACAGTGCGGTTCGCGTCAGCGGTCATGGCCATCGAATGCCCCCGACCCGTCCGGTCACACCCCGATCCGGCCACCTCGCCCGACGGACTTCGCCAAGCGCGACGCCCCGCCCCCGGGGCCCCGCGGCGGGGCGCACGACGGCGGCCGGGCGGCGCCTGCCACGATGGCGCCCATGAGCTCACCGCAGAGGGACGAACTGCTCGCCGACGCCGTGCGGCTGCGCACCGAGGGCCGTACGGAGGAGGCCAGGGAACGCCTGCTCGCCCTGACGGCGCGGTTCCCGCAGGACGCGGAGGTCGCCTATCAGACGGCGTGGGCGCACGACGCCCTCGGCCTGGAGGCCGAGGCGGTGGCGTACTACGAGCGCTGCCTGTCGGGCGGTCACCTCGGCGAGGAGGACCGGCGGGGTGCGCTCGTCGGCCTCGGCAGCACGTACCGGGTCCTCGGCAGGTACGGGCAGGCCGTCGAGACGCTCCGTCAGGGGGTGGCGGAGTTCCCCGACGACGGGGCGCTGCACACGTTCCTGGCGATGGCGCTGTACAACACCGGCGAACACCACGAGGCGATGGGCCTGCTGTTGCGGCTCGTCGCGTCGACCAGCGAGGACCCGTACGTGAGGCGGTATCGCACCGCCATCGAGCACTACGCGACCGGCCTCGACGGGACGGTGTGACCGCCCCGGCCCGCGCACTTCCGCACTCCTCCGGGGCGCCGCTTCCGCCGGTCCGTCGCACCGGCTGCCGCGCGGACAGCCGGTGCTCCCCGAACGGCCGGTTCGCGTACTCCTGAAGGTCATCCGCGCCTCCTATCGTGCTCCCTGTTGACGCGTTCGCATCAACTTCGACGACGTGGGTGAGGGTGAGGGTCCATGAAGCAGGGATGGCGCCGGTGGGTGACGGCCGCCGCGGCCGGGCTGTTCTGCGTGGCGGTCTCGGCCGGCAGCGCACAGTCCGCCGCCGGCCAGGGCGGCAGCTCGTACGGAGCGACGACGGGCGTCGGGGTGCACAACGCGTACGAGAAGTCGACGTTCACCTACTTCGCCGACGCGCTCGACTCCGGGGCGGCGATGCTCGAACTCGACGTGTGGACGAACGTGTTCGGCAGTTCGTGGCGGGTCTCCCACAGCAACCCGCTCGGCAACGACAACAACTGCGAGAACGCGGCGAGCGCCGCCGAGCTGCGCAGCAAGCCGCGCAACCAGAACCTCGCCGGCTGCCTCTCCGACATCCGCGCCTGGCACGACGCCCACCCGGGACACCGGCCCATCGTGCTGAAGGTCGAGCTCAAGGACGGGTTCCTCGGCACGAGCGGCCGAGGTCCGGCCGAACTGGACGCGCTGCTCACGGCGAAGCTCGGCGACGCGCTCTACCGCCCCGCCGATCTCGCGGGCTCCCACGCCACGCTCGACGAGGCCGTCACCTCCGGAGGCTGGCCCACGCGGGACGCACTGGCGGGCCGTTTCCTGGTGGAGCTGATCCCCGGAACGGTCGAGGAGGGCAACCCGCTCGACACCCTGTGGACGGACCGCGAGTACGCCACGCGGCTGCGCGACCTCGCCGCCGCGGGCCGGCTGCGCGAGGCTTCGGCCTTCCCCGCCGTGCACACGGCGCAGGCCGGTGACCCCCGTACGCGGTACACCGACGCCTCCCTCCGCCCCTGGTTCGTGATCTTCGACGGGGATGCCTCCGCGTACGCGGGCGGCTCCATCGACACCGCCTGGTACGCCCGCAACCAGTACTTGGTGCTGATGACGGACGCGAACAACGTGGCGCCCGCCATCGACGGCACCAACCCGACGCCAGCCGAGGCCCTCGACCGGCTCACCCTTCTCGCGGGGCGGCACGCCAGCATCATCTCGGCGGACTGGCACGCACTGACCGACGTGTTGTCCACGGTGGTCCCGCGCGCGGGAGGCTGACCGGCCCCCGGGCAACAGGGCCGTACGCACCCTCCGGCAAGTCGCCGGAGGGTGCGTACGGCCCTGCGGCGAGCGGAGTCCCGGCGCGCCCGGGTGGCAGAAGACGTACGGCGTCCCGGCGCGCCCGGGTGCGAAGGTGCGCGGTCTCCGGCCGCCGGCGCGCCGAGAATGCCCGGGTGTCCTCTTCCTCCCCTCCCCTGTCCGGCCCGCCGGACGGGGACGCGCCGGCCGGTCGTGTCGCCTGGGCCCAGCTGCTGCTCTCGGGAGCCTCCGGAGCGGCCGACGCGTTCGTCTTCCTCTGCGCGGGGCAGGTCTTCGCGGGCGTGATGACCGGAAATCTCGTACTGCTGGGCGCTTCGGCCACGGGAACGGGCGAGGAGGGCTCCGCGGCGCACGTGGGCGCCGCGCTGGTGTCGTACGTGGCCGGGGCCGGGTGCGGCGCGCTGATGGCGCGGCGGTGGGGGTGGCCGGTGGCGGCTCTGCTGCTGGTCGAGGTGGTCCTGCTGGGCGCCGGGGCGACGGCGTGGGGGCTGGGGCTCGTCACGTCGGGGACGGACCGGACCGGGCTGCTCGCCGCGGTGGCCGTGGCCATGGGAATCCAGGGGATGGTCCGGGCGACCCCGACCAACTACTTCACCGGCACGCTGACCTCGCTGACGGGACGGCTGGTGCTCGGCCGGCCGGTCCGGGACGACATCCGGGTGTTCGGGCGGCTGGCCGCCGTGGTGGCCGGTGCCGCGCTGGCCGCCGCGGCGACACGGTGGTGGCCGCCGGGTGCCGCCTCCGTGGCGGTGCTCCCGGCCCTGGGGGCACTGATCCTGGAGGCGGCCGGAGGCCGCGGCCCCGGTCATGCTCCGCAGGACACCACCTGAGAGCCTCCAGGCCGCGCGGGCTCCCCCGGGCAAGGGAAAGCCCCGGCCGGATCGGGGGAATCCGGCCGGGGCCGTTCATGAGGTACGAGGGGCGGTCGCCTCTCGGCGGGTTGCTCCATGGGGCTTCAGCCGAACGATCTTCCCCATGGGCGAAAGGTGAGGCCCGGGGACACTGTCCCCCTCGCACCACGTATAGATGAACGATAAACCATTCGTGGGTGTTCCCGGACTCCGGCCTCCCCGGTGTGATCCGGGGCACGGGTCCGGCGGACGGTCGACCGCGACCGGCCCGGAGCGGCCGGGACCGGCAGTCCCGGCCGGCTCGTCAGCGTCCTGCCGCGACGTCACCGTAGCGGCGGCGGAAGCGGTCGACCCGCCCCGCCGTGTCCAGTACCCGCTGCGCGCCGGTGTAGAACGGGTGGCTCGCCGACGAGGTCTCGACGTCGATCACCGGATAGGTCCGGCCGTCCTCCCACTCCACGCGCTCGGTCGCGTCGGCGGTCGAGCGGGTGAGGAAGGCGACGCCTGCGGCGCGGTCACGGAAGACGACGGAACGGGTGGCGGGGTGGATGTGCTGCTGCATGGAGGTGTTCCTTCCCGTGCGGTACGGCGGACGGTGCGGTTCCACAGGCCCGGCGGTTCCACAGGCCCTGCGTTTTTACAGGCCCTGCGGTTCGACTGGCCGTGCGGTTCGAGGTGCTGCGGGGTCAACGGACCCCGTGGCTCAGCGGGCTTCCCGGAAGACGACGTGATGGCCGGCCACCGGGTCGAACTTCCGCAGTTCCAGCCGGTCCGGGTCGTTGCGCCGGTTCTTCCGCGTGACGTAGCTCTGCCCGGTCCCCGCCGTGGACCGGAGGGTGACGACCGGCCTGAGTTCGCTGCGTGCCATGAATGCCTCCTCCGCTGGACGATGCCCTTCCCCTTGTCCGGGATGGGTGTCGTTTTCATTCTGGTCTGGTAACACGAGCAACCCGAGCGGCATTCCCGACCCTCGGCACCCCCCGGATCAACCCCCGGGACACCTTCGGAAAGCGCCGGAACCGCACCCCGCGGGCACGGATCCTCCCTGATGCCCCTCAGCGGACCATTTCACCTCAGACCAACTCCCCATCACCGAAAGGGCGTTCGAAGTACACTCCTTCGCGTCAGCCGCTGGCATATGCCAAACGCAAGAACGCTACGAGTGTCGCCAAAGCCCTTACGGGTCCCACTCCCCTGTGTCACAGTCATCCTCGGTTCCTCTCCTGTTCCTCCCCGAGAACCGGCAGCAGCGTCTGTATCGGAGTTCGAGATGCCGTCCCCCCTCTTCGCGGACCGCCCGGCGGTACGACCGTCCGAGCGGGACGCCGTCGACGCGATGATCAACCGCGCACGCCGACTGCGCGGAGACCTGGACTCGGTGTGCCGGGCCGCCGTGGTCATCGACGAGGACGACCCTCACCAGCGCTGGCAGCGCGCACTCTGCGAGCTCGCCGCCCACCACCTCGACGACCTCGGCGCCCGCCTCGGGCAGCTCAGGGAGGGACCGCCCGCGCAGGCCCCGGACGCCGTTCCCGCCGACGAGGAGCTGGGCCCGCTGTCCGGCAGGGCGGGCAGTGCCGAGTGGAACCTCCTCGACGACGGCGTCGAATGGTCCGCCGAGCTCTACGAGATCTTCGGCCGGGACGTGGATGCGGGTCCGCTCTCCCTGGACGAGCTGCCCACCGTCCTCGTCCCCGAGGACCAGCCCCTGCTCACCTCCATGGTGACCAACTGCCTGATCGACGGAAAGCCGATGGACGGCGAGTTCCGCATCCGCCGTCCGGACGGCGGGACGCGGACCCTCCACGCCATGGGTGAGCCGGTGCTGGACCCCGAGGGCCGCACTGTCTCCCTGTGGGCGGTCCTGCGCGACGTCAGCGCGCTGAGCGACAGCCGGCAGCTCGAAGTCCGCACCCGGGACTCCCTGCACCGGCAGGACGACATCGCGAGGACCGAGCGCCGGATCGCGGTCGAACTGCACCAGGCCGTACTGCCCTCACCTCACGACTCGCTGGGACCGGTGCGCGCCGGATCCGGTGCCGCCATGGACGTCGCCGCCCGTCTCCTGCCGTCACGGGCGTGCGGCCCGGCCACCGGCACGGACTGGTACGACGCCATGACCCTGCCGGACGGCAGGACCCTGCTCACCGTCGGCAGCCTCACCGGGCACGGCATTCCGGCGGCCTCCTCCATGGCCATGGTGCTGGGCGCGCTGCGGGGCATGGCGGTGGCCGGCATCGAGCCCCGGGCGCTGCTGACCCATCTGAACCAGCTGCTCCAGGCATCGGTCCAGCCGACCCTGGGCAGCGCCCTGTGCGGGCTCTTCGATCCCTCCGCCAACCTCCTGACCTGGGCGCAGGCGGGACACCCCGCCCCTCTCCTGTTCCGTGGGGGCTCCGGCGCCCCGCTGCCCCCTCCCGACGGGGTGCTCCTGGGCGCCGTGCCGGGAATCGCCTACGGGCAGGAGACCGCTCGGCTGCTTCCCGGCGACGTACTCCTGCTGCGCACCGACGGACCGACCCCGGCCGCGGACCGTGGCGCCGCCCCGGACAAGCTGCTCGGGCTGGCGCCACGCTTCTCCCGGTCCCGTACGGCGGCCGAATGCGTACGGACCGTTGCCGAGGAGTTCGGCGGGGACGATCGCCCGGTCGAGGGATGCGTGCTGGTCGCCCGCATCGCCGGCTGACACCGGACACCCGGCACGCACCTGGCACCCGGCGCCCCGCGGGACACCGTCGCGCCTCGCAGGACGGAACGTGTCGAGGCGTTCGGTCCGGTCGGCGCGGCTTCAGGCCTCTGTCCCCTTCTCCTTCTTGGGCGGGCGGGGCATCACGAGCTCGAGCTCCGCGCGGAGATCGCGGATCGCCGGGTCGCCGGCGTACAGAGCGGTGAGCTGGTACATCTGCTGCAGCCGGTCCCAGGTGCGGTGCGAGGAGGTCTCCCCCATCGACACCATGGCCCGCCGGGCGTAGGTGTTCCCCTGTTCGGGGTCACCGGCGATGAAGCACGCCGAAGCGAGCGAGATGAAGTCGAAGAGCTTGGAACGCTGACGCCCGTCGTTGCGCATCCCGAGGGCCTTCTTGGCGTGCTGCTGGGCGAGGGCGGCCGCCGAGGGGTCGTGGTCGGCCAGCGTGCGGAACGCGAGCGCCTGCATACCGTAGAGATCGGCCTCGTCGAACATCTGCATCCAGCCCGGCGCCTCCTCGTCGTTCCGGTCGGAGATGAAGAGTTCCTCCGCCTCACCGAGGGAGCGCCGCATCGCCTGCCCGCGGCCCATCGACGCGTACGCCCAGGCGTCGATGGTGTGGAGCATGGCGCGGGTGCGCGGCAGCGCCTCCTCGCCCGCTCCGGAGTGGGCGAGCTTCATCAGATCGAGTGCCTCTTCCGGACGCCCGAGGTGGACCATCTGGCGTGCCGCCCGCGAAAGGGCCTCGCCGGCGCGCGGCCGGTCGCCGCCCTCGCGCGCCGCGTGCGCGGCGATGACGAAGTACTTCTGTGCGGTGGGTTCGAGACCGACGTCGTGGGACATCCAGCCGGCGAGTACGGCGAGGTTGGCCGCGACGCCCCACAGGCGCTGCTGGAGGTCGGCGGGGTGACGGTACGCCAGCAGGCCGCCCACCTCGTTGAGTTGGCCCACCACCGCCTTGCGCTGGAGTCCGCCGCCACGCTGGGCGTCCCACTTGCGGAAGATGTCGACCGCGTTCTCCAGGGCGGTGACCTCGGCGGAGCCGATGGGGGCGGTGTCGTACCGGTCGAACCCCGCGGGGTCCGCGTGGAGGGGGGTGTCGGTCCGGGGCGCGTCGGCCGCCGGAGCGGGATCCGAGTGCAGCCAGTCGTTCAGGGCGCTGGTGAGGGTGGGGCCGGCGGCGAGCGCGACGCCCGCGCTCACCAGGCCGCGTCGGTTGAGCATGAGGTCCATTCCCGTGAATTCGGTGAGGACCGCCGCCGTCCGTTCGGGCGCCCACGGAACGTCGTCGGGATGCTCTTCCTTCCCTGCGACCCGCCGTTTTCCCGTGCGCCCGCGTCGGCCGAACCCGAGGTCCTCGATGGTCACGACACGGCCGAGCCGCTCGGTGAACAGAGCCGCCAGCACCTCCGGCACGGGATCGCGCGGGGACTCCCCCATGTCGATCCAGCGCCTGACGCGCGAGGTGTCGGTCGCCAGTTGGGAGTGGCCCATGGCCGCTGCCTTCCGGTTCACCATCCTCGCGAGTTCGCCCTTCGACCATCCGGCCATGCCGAACAGATCGGAAAGACGGGTGTTGGGTTCTCCGGTCACGTCAAGCCCCCAGGTTCTCGGCTGAGTTGCACACTAACCCCGAGTCAGATGCGGCGCGCATATTCGCCACCCTTCGCCAGGGCACGCTATCTGCACTGCCACGGGCCCCGCGGTGTCAGGTAGGAGTGCGCCACCCCGCCCGGCAGCCCTCGGTACTCCCCAGGGTGCCGGACGGCCGCCGGCCGGGGTGGTGCACGCAACTTGTCGGCGCACGAAGGGATCTGTCTCGCCCATGTACACAGCATCGTCCTCCGTGTCCGCTCCGCCCCGGCCGCTCCGTCCGAGGGGATCCGGAGGCGGACCGTATCTCGCCCCCCTCTCCGGCGCCCCGGCTCCGGGTCTGGTCCGGGCTCGGCGGACGGCGGGCCCGGGCACCCAACCGCTCAGCGGGAGAATCGACTTGTCGGGTCCCCAGGGTGCGCAGGTGCGCATGGCCATCGCCTCCGTGCAGCGCATCTGCCCCGAGTTCAACCCGGTCCAGGTTCTCCGGCGCAGCGGTCGCTCCGTGCTGATCGTGGGCATGACCGGACGGACGACCGCGGTCGCGAAGTGTTTACTCGATCACTCGCCGGCCTGGATCGAACGCTTCCGGCACGAGATAGCGACGTACCGCTCGTTCGTCCGGCACCGCCCTCCCGTCAGGGTGCCCCGGCTGATCGCGGCCGACCCGGAGAACTGCACGCTGGTGATCGAGCGGATGCCCGGACGGGTGGCGGCACTGACGCGCCACCCCCTGGAGGCGCCCCCCCGTACGGATGTGCGCCAGGTACTCGGTGCGATCCGCCGGGTCAACGAATGGCGGCCTCCGGCCGGTCTCTTCGACGCCCCGCTGGACTACGCGTCGCGGATCTCCCGCTACCACGAGCTGGGGCTCTTCACCGATCGCGACCTGGGCGACCTGCAGAAGCTGCTGCACGGCCTCGCGGTCGCGGGCGGCCGGCAGGGCATGGGCCAGTTCTGCCACGGGGACGCGCTGCTCTCCAACATCCTGCTGTCGCCCACCGGTCCGGTCCTCCTGGACTGGGAGCACGCGGGCTGGTACCTCCCGGGGTACGACCTGGCGACGCTCTGGACGGTGCTGGGCCAGGACGCGGTGGTGGCGCGCCGTGAGATCAGCAAGCTGGCACAGGCGCGCGGTGCGGACGCGAGGGACGCGTTCCTGGTCAATCTGATGCTGGTGCTGACACGAGAGATCCGTACCTACGAGACGGCCGTCCAGCGGACCATGCGGGAGCCCGGCCCGGCGGGGGCGTCGCACGACCGCCCGGGCACCCTGTCGTCCGGCGAGGAACAGCGGCTGCTGCTGCGCCGGCTGCACGACGACTGCGCCATGGCCCGCCGGGCCGTACGGGCGGCCGTCGGCACACGCTGACCGCGGGGCGTGCCAGGGGGAAGCCCGGCCCCGGCCATGATCCACCGGACACACATGCAGGGGGAGCGCGCTCGCGGGAGGTGCCGACACACCGGCCCGCGGGCGCGCGGTCGTGTCCGGGGCGCGCGGGACATCCGCCCGCCCCGGACCGGAGCGCGCCGTCAGCCGGCGCGGACCACGTCCACGTCGGTCGCCTTCACGAACCCGACCCGGTGCCCGATCTGGACGGTCAGGTACTTCTGTGCGCCGGCGAAGTACGTGTGGTCGTACGGGGTCGACGCATCGATGGTCGGCGCGTAGTAGTAGCCGGTCGGGGCCTCGCCGCCGCCGGGGAACGCCTGCCCCGCCTTGATGGTGTAGACGAGCGGGGAGCCGGTGCGGGGCGTGAAGCCGGCCGGGTACTCGGCGGCGTCGGGGTAGGCGACGCCGTACACGGGGATCTCGGCCTTGCCCGCCTTCGGCCGGACGACGGTGCCCTTCGTGGGTACGGTGACACGTGTACCGGCGGGAGTGCTGAACCAGGCCTTCTGGCCGTACCACCAGATCGCCGTCCAGCCGGGTACCCGCTCGGCGACGACGGCCTGCTGGCTGGCGCTGATCTTGCTGCCCCAGTCGGCGGCGCAGTCGGTGCCCGCCGACCCGTCCGGGTGCAGTCCGGGGTCGGAGAAGAGCGGCGCGTCGGCGGAGGGCGCGGTGCGCAGGGGGACGGCGCTGCTGCCCTGGAGCGGCAGGTCCACGCCCTTCTCGCAGTCGCGGAACGCCTGCTTGTTCTGCTCGAAGTCAGGTGCGACGGTGACGAGTTCGCTCTTCTTCGGGCCGGAGGGCCGGCTCTTCACGCCGAGGAGGGCCATGAAGCGGTTCCAGTCCCAGTAGGGGCCCGGGTCCCAGTGCATGCTCTTGGTCCCGGCGGCGCTGGTGGGCGGGACGCCGTCGTGGCCGAGGATGTGCTGCCGGTCGAGCGGGATGTCGTACTGCTTGGCGAGGTGGGCGACCAGTTTGGCGGTGGAGCGGTACATCGCGTCGGTGTACCAGGCGGCCCCGTCGGCGGCGAAGCCCTCCTGTTCGATGCCGATGGAGTGGGTGTTGACGTACCAGTTGCCGGCCTGCCAGGCGATGTCCTTGGTCTTGACCATCTGGGTGACGTGCCCGTCCGAGGAGCGGACCACGTAGTGGGCGGACGTCTTGTTGAGCGGGTTCTGGAAGGTCCTGAGGGTTCCGTCGAAGTCGACCTCGGTGTCGTGCAGCACGATGAACTTGATCGCGTTGGTATTCGGCCGGTCCGCGGTGTCGTAGTTGCCGTACGCGGCCTTGTCGGCCGGGTCGCCGGTCTGCTGGTAGGCCGCCGGTACCCAGTCGCAGGCGAGGCTGCGCGGGCACTCGGGACGCACCTCGTCGGCCTGGGCGGCCGGGGTGAGCAGGGCGGTGCACAGCGCACCGGCCGCGACCAGCGCGAGCGCGAGCCTGGACCTCTTCTTCGACGTCATGACAACCCTTCTGGGAGCGGGACTTGCTGTGCCGTGGGGCGAGTCGATCTCTCGTACCGTCGTGGCGGCACACTCTCCGACGACGGGTGACGGCACGTCAAGAGCGTTGTGGGGAGCGGCGGATGAGCCACTGGTGCAGACCTCTGGCAGCCGCTGTGACCTGCGACGGGCGGGAACGCCCGGGGCGGGTGACGGGTTCCGTTACCGGAGTTTTACTCCACCGGGGAGAGCCCGTGGTGATTATGCGACTTATGACCACTGTGCGTAGCCCGGATGGCCGAAGGGTAGTGCTGGCGCGCACAACGGGTCCGCGCGAACGGCGCGCGGAGACTTCTGGAAAGGCCCGACGCACATGGCACAGCCCTTCTCGTTGCCGGACTTCTACGTCCCGTATCCGGCACGGCTCAGCCCTCACCTGGAGGAGGCGCGGCGCCACACCAGGGAGTGGGCGCGCGGCATGGGGATGCTGGAGGGCTCCGGCATCTGGGACGAGAAGGACCTCGACGCGCACGACTACGCGCTGCTGTGCGCGTACACCCATCCCGACTGCTCGTCCGAGGCCCTGTCGCTGGTCACCGACTGGTACGTGTGGGTCTTCTTCTTCGACGACCACTTCCTGGAGCTGTTCAAGCGCACCCCGGACCGGGAGGGCGCGAAACGTTACCTCGAACGGCTGCCCGCCTTCATGCCGATGGACAGGGGCGCCCCGACTCCGGAGCCGGTCAGCCCGGTCGAGGCGGGGCTGGCGGATCTGTGGGCCCGGACGGTGCCGAGCATGTCGGACGCGTGGCGGGCACGGTTCGCCGAGGCGACGGAGAACCTGCTCAACGAGTCCTTGTGGGAGCTCGCGAACATCAACGAGGGCCGGATCGCCAACCCGGTCGAGTACATCGAGATGCGCCGCAAGGTGGGAGGAGCCCCCTGGTCGGCCGGGCTGGTGGAGTACGCGGCGAACGCGGAGGTCCCCGAGGCGGTGGCCGGTGCCCGGGCCCTGCGGGTCCTGCGCGACGCCTTCTCCGACGGCGTCCACCTGCGCAACGACCTCTTCTCCTACCAGCGCGAGGTGGAGGACGAGGGCGAGAACAGCAACGGCGTCCTGGTGCTGGAGAAGTTCCTCGGCTGCTCGACGCAGGAAGCGGCCGAGGCCGTCAACGACCTGCTCACCTCCCGGCTCCAGCAGTTCGAGAACACGGTCCTGACCGAACTCGGGCCGCTCTGTGCGAGCGAGGGGCTGGGGCCGGCGGAGGCCGCCGCCGTCCTCGCGTACGTGAAGGGGCTCCAGGACTGGCAGTCCGGGGGCCACGAGTGGCATCTGCGCTCCAGCCGCTACATGAACGACGGTGGCGTGGAGGCGAATTCGGGCCGTCTGGGTATGACGGACACGTTCGGCATGGCGGCCGCGTCGATCCGCTTCACCCCCCGCTCGGAGGCGGCCCGGCTGCGGGGGCACAGCCATGTGCCGTACCAGCGGGTGGGTCCCTCCCTGCTGCCCGACATCCGGCTGCCGTTCGGGACCACGCTCAGCCCCCATTTGGACGGGGCGCGGGTGCGGCTCGTCGACTGGGCGCGCCGGATGGGGATCCTGGAGGAGCAACCGGGGGTGCCCGGCTCGCACATCTGGGACGAGGACCGGATCATCGCGATCGATCTCCCGCTCTGCGCGGCCGGCATCCATCCGGACGCCTCCCCCGAGGAGTTGGACCTCTCCTCGGCGTGGCTGGCCTGGGGCACGTACGGCGACGACTGGTTCCCGGTGGTGCACGGGCGCACCCGTGACCTGGCCGGGGCGCGGCTGGCCAACGAGCGGCTGTCGCTCTTCATGCCGCTGGACTGCTCGGCCACGGGCGTGCCGGAGCCGGTGAACGCGCTGGAGCGCGGGCTCGGGGACCTGTGGCGGCGGACCGCCGGACCGCTGGACGAGGAGGGGCGGCGGGCCTTCCGGTACGCGGTCGGGTCGATGACGGAGAGCTGGCTGTGGGAGCTGGCGAACCAGGCGCAGAACCGTATCCCCGACCCGGTGGACTACATCGAGATGCGCCGTATGACCTTCGGGTCGGACCTCACCATGGCCCTGTGCCGGCTGGCGCACGGGAAGAAGGTGCCGCCGGAGATCTACCGGAGCGGTCCGATGCGGTCGCTGGAGAACGCGGCAGCGGACTACGCGGCCCTCCTCAACGACCTGTTCTCGTACCAGAAGGAGATCGAGTACGAGGGCGAGGTGCACAACGGCGTCCTGGTCGTGCAGAACTTCTTCGGCGTCGACTATCCGACCGGGGTGGCGGTCGTCCACGACTTGATGAACGGGCGTCTGCGGCAGTTCGAGCACGTCGCCGAGGTGGAACTGCCGCTGCTGTACGACGACTTCGCGCTGGACGCGGAGTCCCGGGAGGTGCTCGCCGGCTATGTGCAGGAGCTCCGGCACTGGCTCGCGGGCATCCTGATCTGGCACCGGGGCTGCCGCCGGTACCGCGAGGAGGACCTGCGCCGGGAGTACGCCGCCCGCCCGCCGCGGGGCCTGCTGAACGGTCCGACCGGGCTCGGCACCTCGGCGGCGCGGCTGGCCTCACTGATGGCGGGGGCGCGGGGGTAGCGGGGCGCGGGGGTAGCGGGGGCGAACACGGGGCGGGCCGCGCTGCGATCGATCCGCGCCGCCCGCCCCGACGGCGCCCCCATCCATGTGGTCCTCGACAACCCACCTGAACCGGCGAATCCGCAGGCGGGCGACCCGGAACAAGGTCGAGCCGTACTCAACCCCGACCTACGCGTCCTGGGCCAATCCCGTCGAGGCCCACTTCGGACCCTTGCGGCAGTTCACCCTGGCCACCTCGCACTATCCCAACCGCCCGGTCCGGACCCGAGTCCCCTACGACTGCCTGCGCCGGCGCAACCAGAACGCCCGCAACCCCGGCGTCCTCGCAGCCCAACGACGCGAACGAGCTCGTATCCGCGGTGAGAAGAGTGTTCCCTGGGGAGGGCGTCACACCGGGATGGCGGCCTGTACGACTACACCTGTTCCTGATACACCCTGATCTCGGCCGGCTTGGTTCCGTGGATCATTGCCCAGGCTGCTCCCCCGGTCAGTTCTTGAGCCCATTCTTCGAGATCGTCTCCGGCGTCGTGGAAGAACCACGAGTCGAAGCTTCCAAGAGCCTCCAGGGCGGGCGCGAGGCCGTATCCGAGCTCGCAGTGGACCTGAACGTAATGGTCGTGATCGCCGTCGCTGTCGGAGATCTCGAACTGCCGGGTGAAGTCCAGCATGAACTCCGGAGGGCCGTCGAACGCGTAGGTTCCGTACTGGAACAGCAGACCGTCAGCGTCGGGTGTGTCCGGGACGTCAAACAGCAGTCGGCCAAATCGGAGGAAGGCAAGCCAGAAGTCTTCCGTGACCAGATCGTCAAGCGCTCGCTGTCCTGACCCCAGTTCACCCCTGAGCAGCCCCACGGCCTCGCCCATCGACAGTCTCCGCGTCATGCCCGATCTCCTCGCCCGCCGCAGCCTCACTCAGCCTACTGACCCAGATGAACCTTCCCGGTCAGAGCACCAGCTGCCCCGCCCGCCCTCACCCGGAGAAGAACGCACCGAGGGAGGCCAGGATCGCCAGCGCGGGCTGCGCGATGTCCGCACTGGAGGCAAGGAGCGTCCGCAGGCGTTCCACCCGTGTGGTGACGGCCGGGAGGTCCGGTTCCGTTGCCGCGCCGAGGCGGGCGAGGGCGTGGATGGCGACGGCGGCCTCCTCCTGGTCGGGTGCGGGCGTGTCCCGGCTCTCCAGCACGAGCCGGAGAGGCCGGGCCAGGTCCTCGGCGTGGGCGGTGGAGGCGGGCGTACCCGTCGGTGCGCGGGCGGCGTGCCGCGTACGCGTTACGGCCGGAGGCGCGCTCCGGCCGCCTGCGGTTCTCCTCCTGTGTCGGTTGCCTGGCGGAGGGCACCCGGCCGAGCACACGCCGCGCCCGGTGTTCCCGGACGTCCGGCGCCCCACCGGAAGGCTCTCAGAACCTGTCGAGCCACACCACGATGCCGGTGTGCCCCGACAGCACCGCCGCCGTTCCGGCGCGGACGGCCGCGGCGCAGCGGGCGGCGGTGAAGGAGGCGGCGTCGTACTCCGAGGACATGCCGAGCCCCTCGCCCCGGAAGGACGCTCCCCTCCAGTCGACCGCCGTGACGTTGTGGGTGGGTTCGGCGAGTTCGGCGCCCACGACCAGGAACTCCTGGTCGAGGTGGCTCGGGGTGACCGTGGCGAGCGGGTCGACGAGGCTGTTGCCCGCGCTGATGACGAGGTCGGGGTGGAGGTCCATCGCCCTGAGGACGGCGGGGAGGAGGTCGGCGGTGCCGGCCGCGGTCACGGTCCGCAGGTCGACGTCCTCGTCCTTCGCCCACTTCTTCACGGCGGCCACCAGGGTCTTGGTGGGCCGGTCGTGGCCCGCGGTCAGCAGGACGACGCGGGCGCCGTCCGAGGGGCGCACCCCGGACCACGAGCCGGGATCGGGCGTGACGGTGGATTCCGGGGCGGGCGACTCGTCCGGGCCGATGAATCCCGCGCCGAGCGCGCCGACCGCGAAGGGGCGCGGGTGCGGCTGCGACCAGTCGGCTTCCGAGGCGCATCCGGCGAGCAGGGCGAGGGCGGCCGCGGTGGTGACGGCGGCGGCCTGGAGCGGGCGGTACAAGACGATCGTCCTCCGGTAGGGAGCCCTCCCCCGGCGGCACGCCGGCGTGGCTGTGCGGCATGCGCGTGCGGGCAGGCCGGTTCGGGGCGGCTTTCCTTCATCCTGCGCCGTCGGCACACCCGATCTCCATAAAACCGACCGTCATCGAACCTTTGTTTTCCCATACTTCGCTGACCGGCCGCTTTCGGTTCATTCACGGCCTGCACGGTGCACGGGCAACCTCAAGGAGCCCCATGCCTCACCGTGTACGCCGTCCGCTGCTCGCTCTCGCCGCGGCGGTTCTCTTCCTGCTCTGCCTCGCCCGGCCCGCGGCCGCCCACGGCTTCTCGTCGACCGTGTACGCGCATGTCACCGCCGACGGCGACGGACCGCTGCGCACCGAACTGAAACTGGAGTACGACCTGCTCGTCGTCTCGGCCGCCGACACCGGTGACGACGACCCCCTCTTCCGGGCGGGCACCGACGCGTTCGAGGCGGGGGACCCGGTGGCCGAGGCCGCCGCGCTCGAAGCCCACCGAACGACCGTGCTCGCCTACGTCACCCGGCACCTCTCGGTCAGCGCCGGCCCGAAGGCCTGTACGCCCACGCCGGACGGCGCGTTCCGGATGGGCACCGAGGAGGGCGTGCCGTACGCCCTGCTGGATCTCGACTGGAGCTGCGTCGAACACGGCGCGGGCGGCCACGAGGTGCGCGGCACGCTCTTCCCCGACTCCGAGGGGTACGTCAAGGGCACCAAGACGATCGTCACCTACGACGTCGACGGCCACTCCGGGAGCGCCGCGCTCGACGCCGGGCATCCGTCGTTCTCCATCAGCCAGTCCTGGACGCAGCGCTTCTGGGAGTTCTTCCGGCTGGGCGCCGAACATCTGCTGACCGGTACCGACCACATCCTGTTCCTGCTGGCGCTCATCGCCGGGTCCCGGCGTCCGCGCGAAGTCGTCCTGGCCGCAACCAGTTTCACTCTGGCCCACTCGGTGACGTTCCTGCTGGCCGCGCTGGGGCTGGTCGACGTGCCGGCCGGTCTGGTGGAGCCCGTCATCGCGCTCTCCATCGCGGTGGTCGCCGGCTGGCACCTGTGGCGGATCAGGGGGCGCGGCGCCCAGGTCGCGGAGCTCCGGGCGCCCGGCGAGGGCCGGTTCGCCCTGGACCGCGCGGGCTGGACCCGTCTCGGCGTCGTGTTCTGTTTCGGCCTCGTGCACGGCCTGGGGTTCGCGGGCGCGCTCGGTATCGAGGCCGCCTGGTCGTGGACCCTGCTGTGGTCCCTGCTGGTGTTCAACATCGGCATCGAGGCGGTCCAGCTCGGCATCATCGCCGTGGTGTTCCCGCTGCTCCTGCTGCTCGTGCGCCGCTCGCCGCGGGCCGCCGCGTGGACCACCGGCGTGATCTCCGCGTGCGTGGCGGCCATGGGGCTCATCTGGTTCGTCCAGCGGGTGGCCGGTGCGTGAAAACCGCACGTGGGCAGTGATGTTCAACCCTCGCCAAGATCGCATTCAGTTCTCGTTCATCTTGCACGGACAACTTGTGCATCGCCCTTGCATACGCACCGTATGCACACAGAAGAAACGACACTTCATGAGATCGAACGCTTCCCACCAGGCCCGGGGCCCCGTGCGGACCCGTGTGGCCACCGGTGCCACCGCCGCCTTCCTCGGCCTGACCGTGGCCCTCGCGGGCGGAGTCGGCTCGCCCGCCTCCGCGGCAGACGCCTCCGCCCTCACCGGCATCGTCCTGGGTGTCGGCGCCAACGAGACCCAGCGCACGGTCAGCTGGTACTCCTCCGGCGACACCGCCCAGAAGGTGCAGCTCGCCCCCACGGCGCGGCTCACCGGCGGAGAGTTCCCCGCCGACGCGGTCACCTTCGACGCGCTGGGCGCGGCGAACATCGCCTCCAGCGGCGGCTACAACCGCCACGCCACCATCACCGGCCTGAAGGAGAACACCACTTACTCCTACCGGGTCGGCAGCGAGGGCAACTGGTCGACGGCGTACTCCTTCAAGACGCAGGACTTCGAGGGCGCGTACGACTTCCTCTTCCTCGGCGACCCGCAGATCGGCTCCTCCGGCGACCTGGCACAGGACCAGGCCGGATGGGCGGACACGCTGGACGTGGCCACCAAGGCCAACCCGAACGCCGAACTCCTCGTCTCCGGCGGCGACCAGATCGAGAGCGCCAACAACGAGGACCAGTGGAAGTCCTTCCTCGCCCCCGACCAGCTGCGCCAGGTCCCGTACGCCGCCACCATCGGCAACCACGACGTCGGCGGCAAGGCGTACGAGCAGCACTTCTCGACGCCGAACACCGACAACTCGGCCTCGAAGTACGCCAACGGCAACCCGGCGTCCAACACTTCGGGCGGTGACTACTGGTACATCTACAAGGACGTGCTGTTCATCGACCTGAACAGCAACAGCTACGCCACCTCGCAGGGTGGCGGCGGCGACGAGGCGCACACCAAGTACGTCACGGACGTCATCAACCAGCACGGCTCCGAGGCCAAGTGGAAGGTGCTCGTCTACCACCACTCGATCTACTCGCCGGCCTCGCACGCCAAGGACGGGGACAACAAGACCCGTCGGGTCGACTTCCCGACCACCTTCTCCAAGCTCGGCGTCGACCTGGTCCTCCAGGGCCACGACCACAGCTACTCCCGCAGCTACCTCATCAAGAACGGCCAGAAGGCCGATCCCGAGGAGCAGCCGGGCGCGGCCGACGTCTACCCGGGTCCCGGCGGCGTCCTGTACGTCACCGCCAACTCCGCCTCGGGTTCGAAGTACTACGACATCACGGCGCCCGACAACAGCGGCACCAGCGGCGCGGGCAACGGCGCCGACCCGCTGAACCCGGACAACTACTGGTACAACTCGGTGCAGAACCAGGAGCACGTCCGCAGCTACGTCAAGGTCCAGGTGCGGGACGAGAAGCTCGTCGTGGAGAACATCCGCAGCAGCACCTGCACCGCGCCCAACTCCGAGGTCTCGCACGGCGACTGGTGCAACAACACCGAGGCCGCGCAGCCGGTGGGCTCGATCGTCGACAAGGTGAGCGTCCACCCGTACAACGGTGACGGCCAGTCGCTCCAGGTCAACGTCCCGAACGCGGCTCCGGGCGAGTTCGGCTGGACCATCGACGGCTACAACGGCCTGGTGGACCTCGGCACCGCCAAGGAGGAGAACGGCGACCACTTCACCGCCTCCGGCAAGATCAACCCGATCCTCGTGTCGGACACCCGCCGCACGCTCTCCCCGTGGTCGGTCTCGGCCAACGTGAGCGCGTTCAAGGACGCCGACAAGACGTTCGCCGGCTCCTACCTCGGCTGGTCGCCGTACGTGCTCGACCAGGGCGCGGGCGCCAAGGCCGGCTCGCCGGTCGCCTCCGGGTACGACGACCAGGGTGACGGTCTGGCCGTCTCCCGCGGTCTCGGCTCCGCGGAGCAGGGTCACGAGCGCGGCACCTCCAAGCTGGGCGCCGACCTGGATCTCAAGATCCCGGACAGCGTGCAGAAGGGCGGCTACCGCGCGACCCTCACGATCACCGCGCTGAGCAGCTGACCGATCCCGCTCCACCGGTGGGGCAGGGTCCGGTCCGCCGGATCCTGCCCCACCTCCTCATCCGAGAGAGACCCCGAGATGCACGCAGTGGCACCATCCCGCCGTACCTTTCCCGCCGGCCTCGTCCGCGCCGGCGCCCTCGTCCTGTTCACGGTGCTGGCACTGGCGGGTGTGTCCACCGCTCCGGCCCGGGCGGCCGACGACGGCGACGTCACCTGGACGGTCCGGACGGCCGCCAACGACTTCGGGGCCGACCGGTCGAGCTTCGGCTACAGCGTGAACCCGGGCGGGAAGACCGAGGACGCGATGGTCGTCGCCAACCACGGCACCACCGCGCTGACGCTCACGGTCTACACCGCCGACGGCTTCACCACCGGGAAGGGGCAGCTGGACCTGCTGACCCGGGAGAAGAAGTCCCGGTCCATCGGCGCCTGGGTGCGTGCCGCGCGCGAGACCGTCACGGTGGCGCCGGGCAGGAGCGCCGAGATCCCGTTCACGGTCACCGTCCCGGCGGACGCCACCCCGGGCGACTACGTGGGCGGCATCCTCACCTCGCTGAAGCAGCCCGACGACGCGGAGGGCATAGCCGTCGACCGGCGTCTGGGCATCCGTATCAAGCTGCGGGTCAGCGGGGCCCTGCGGCCGGCGCTCGCCGTCGAGGACGTGCACGTCTCGTACGACGGCTCCACCGGGTTCGCCCAGGGCGACGCGACGGTGACGTACAGCCTCCACAACACGGGCAACGCGGTGCTCTCCGGCACCCAGAAGGTCGCCGTCACAGGCCCGTTCGGCATGTTCAGCACCGATGCCGGCGCCGTCGCCGCGCCGCCGGAGCTGCTGCCGGGCGAGCGCTGGAAGGTGACGGTCCCGGTCCACGGCGTCACTCCCGCGTACCGGCTCGCCGCCACCGTCACCGTCACCCCGGTCCTCACCGACGCGGCCGGTTCGACCACCGCCCTCAAGCCGGTCCGGGCCACGGCCCACGGCCTCGCGGTCCCGTGGACGCTGACCCTGCTCGTGGTCCTGGTCCTGGCCGGAAGCGTCGCGGCGGTCGTCCTGGCCCGGCGCGGGCGGGCCCGCCGCAAGCGGCTGGAGGACGAGCGGGTGCGCGAGGCGGTGGACCGCGCTCTGCGGGAGAAGGCCGGGCACCATGCCTGACAGGCCCGGCGTCCGGCCGGGACCTCAGGCGCGGGAGTCCGCGGCGACGACGATCCAGTTCCGGAACTCGACGGCATAGTGCCGCAGGTGGTGTTCGAGGACCTCGTCCGGGCACGCGACGGGGAAGTAGACCGTGAGGTTCGCGACGAAGCCGTCCGCCGTGTCACCGAACTGGATCAGCGCCCGCCCGACGACGGTGCCGTCGGCCAGGAACAGGTTCGAGGACATCCTGCGCGGAAAATCCGCCTCCGGGAGGAGCTCGTCCGCGTCCTCGGCCCAGGCCAGGGCGTCGGTACCCCAGCCGCCCATGTAGAAGTCGGCGACGTGCGGGCCGATGTTCTCCACCACACGGGCGCCGGTCTCGTCGGTGCCCATCACGTAGTGCTCGGGGTGCGCGGCGAGGAGCACTCGTTCGTCCCCCGCGAACGCCTTGTCCATCCAGGCCAGGAACTCGCCCGAGGTCAGCCCCTTCGTCGCGAGCACGGTGGTGCCCCCCTTGAAGGCTCCTCCGGAGGTGCGGGCGCTCTCCCGCAGGACGGCGTTGCCCTCCTCGATGTCCGCGGCCAGGAGGTCGAGGAGGCCCTGGCGGCCCAGCAGCGTCCGGAAGCGGTCCACCGCGCGACGGGCGTAGAAGAGCTCGAAGTCGTCGATGCTTCCGGCGCCGGCGGGCCCGGCTTCGAGCGTCACGGTGACGGGCTGGAACGTCTTCTTCTCGGTCATGGTCGAGCCTCCAAATGTGAATGTGAATTCGCGTTCACATCGTGAGGGTACGCCGAGGAGGGCACCGGATGTCAAAAAGTCCTGCTGGGAGCGGTGCCGATACCATGCGGGACATGACCGAAGAGCCGGAGCGCCCAGCGTCCTACCGGGAGCCCCGGCAGGCCCGCAGCGCCGCGACCCTGGCCCGTGTACTGCGGGCGGCCGAGGAGATCGCCTCCGCCTCCGGCCTGGAGGAGATGACGATCGCCGGTGTCGCGCAACGCGCCGGTGTCGCCGTCGGGACGATCTACCGCCGCTTCGAGGACAAGGAGCAGCTGATCGCCGCCCTGACCGAGCGGATGCTGGAACGCCGCGAGGAGTACGTGGCGGAGCGACTGCGTGCCGCCGAGCCCTCGCTCTCGGGTGTCATGACCGCCTACGCGCACGCCCTGCTGCAGTCGTTCGCCGACAACAGCAGCCTCTTCCCCGAGCTGCTGCGCACGCGGGGCACCAAGTCGCTGGAGCGCGGGGCCCGCACCATCACCGAACTCCACCGCCTCCTGCTCGAAGCGGCGGCCCCCTACGCCGACCAGATCCGCCGCTCCCAGCCCCGGCAGGCACTCGACACCGCGGCCCGCACGATCCTCGGCGCCTGCTTCCACAACTCCGTACGTCCCGATGCCGCCACCGGCGAAGCGGCCAGAGCCCGGTACGCCGACGAACTCGGCGACATGGCGATGGCCTATCTCCTCACTCCCGGCCGGAGCCGCGACGCCGAGGCCTGACCCCGGCGCCCGGCCGCTCGGCTCTCGCGTCGGCCCGGCGGACGGTGCTCCCGACAACGAAACGTCCCTGCGGCCCTCGGAGGAGTCCGTGGGCCGCAGGGACGTTTCAGCCTGCTTGGGAGAGTGCGGTCAGCCCTGCTGGAAGAGTTCCGCGGGCAGCGGCTTGAGCAGCGCGTAGAGGTCGTCCGTGATCGGGCGGTCCCAGCTGGCGATCGTGACGAGGACACCGTCGCTGCGGTCGAACTGCACGCAGGCGACGCGGGTCTCGGAGAGCTTGACGCGACGCACGATCAGCAGGTTGTCGCCCTGCATCACGGGGACGTCCTCGGTGGAGGTGACCTCCACCGGCTCGTCGTTCTCCAGGGCGAGGAGCAGCTGCGCGACCTCGAAGGGGACCTGGCCCTCCTCGGTCTCGCGGGCGGGCGAGCCCTCCGGGAGGTTCCCGATGATCATGGCCGGACCGCGGCCACCGTAGAGGTCGTACCGGAGGAAGACGCCCTGGCAGGTGCCGTCGGGCGCGGGCAGCAGACCGGCTCCGAGGTTCCCGGGCCAGTCCCCCGGGTCCATGGCGAGGACATCGAAGTCCGGGCCGGCGGGAGTGGCGGCGCTGCGACGGCGGAGGAAGGACATGGAGCCATGTTACGTGGCCCGGCTCACGTCGCGGAGCCGGGCCCGGGCGGGCGTGGAGGGAACCGGGCGCCGGTCCCGGGCCGCTACGGCCGGGGCACTGTCCGGGGAGTCCCGGAACGGCTACTCGGCCGCGAGCGTCTCCAGTACGGTGACGGCTTCGGCGGCCCGCTCGTACGGGACGAAGAGGTGGTCGTGGTGGTATCCGGCGACCACGTTGCAGCTGATGCCCGCGTCCGTCAATGCCAGGCTGACGGCGGCGGTGAGCCCCACAGCGTCGAGTGCGGAGTGCACCCGCAGAGTGATCCAGCCCGCCACGAAGGCGTGGCTGAGGCCGGCCCGCTTCGCCTCGTACTCGGACAGGACGAGGGTCAGCCCCTCCGGCTCCATGACCGTGACGACGGGCGAGACTCCGGCGGGTACGGCGTCCCGGCGCACGCTGGTGAAGACGTACCGGCCTTCGTTCAGCTCGGGCCGCAGGGATCGCAGGAGGGTACGGAGGTCTCGCTCGCCGGTCATGGGGTCATGGTAGGTCGGCGGCCGCAGGGCTGCCGACCGCTCCTGGACACGCCCGGAGGCCGGGACGGCATGCGCTGCCGTCCCGGCCTCCGGGATGTGGGTGCCGCTCCGGTGCGCGGAGCGCGCGGTCAGGCCGCGTACTTCGGGTTGGGGCCGTGCTCGTTGGCCTCCGCCTTGCCCTCGGACGCGAGGAAGACGAGCAGGATGATCCCGCCGACGAAGGGGACGAAGGATATGAGGATCCACCAGCCCGAGCGGCCGGTGTCGTGCAGACGGCGCACCGTGACCGCCAGACCCGGGAGGAGCACCGCGAGCGCGTAGATGTAGTACAGGAACTGCGAGCCGATGGCCGCGCCGATGGCGAACAGCACGATGGCGACGATGATGTTGAAGAGCGCGAACATCCAGAACTCCTTGCGGCGCGCACGTCCGCTGAAGCCCACGTAGTTCTTGAGTACGTCCAGGTACCAGTTCACAACGATCCCTCCCCTGGCCCCCCGTGGAGGCCCCTACTTTTCAGCCGAGCAGGCGAAAATTAGGCGACGGGCGAGGTGCGGGTCAAGACAGTTCCGGGCTCGGCGAAAAGGTACACACACCTGACGCCGGACCGTGGCCCGTTCGATGCCTAACCGGCTCTGTACAAACGGCATTTGACCACAAGGAGCCCTACTTCCGGGCGAACGATGCAAGTCGTACCGAAAGGCTCATTCCGCGCCCTGCGCGTATCGCTCGCGGAGCTCCCGCTTGAGGATCTTGCCACTGGCGTTGCGCGGCAGATCCTTCACGAAGACGACTCTCTTCGGGGCCTTGAAGGAAGCGAGCTCCTCGCGGACGTGGGCGATCAGTCCGGCGGCGGTCGCTTCCGAGGCGTCGGCCCCGTCACGCAGCACGACCACGGCGGTGACGGCCTCGATCCAGCGTTCGTCGGGCAGTCCGACGACGGCGGTCTCGGCCACCTCGGGGTGGGTGTAGAGGGCATCCTCCACCTGACGGGAGGCGATGAGGACTCCGCCGGAGTTGATGACGTCCTTCACCCGGTCGACGACGGTGAAGTAGCCGTCCGTGTCGCGCACCGCGAGGTCGCCGGAGTGGAACCAGCCGTCCCGGAATGCCTCTTCGGTCTCCTTCGGCCGCCCCCAGTAGCCCTGGCACAACTGCGGGGAGCGGTAGACGATTTCGCCGGCCGTGCCGTCCGGAACCTCCGCGCCGCCCTCGTCGACCACCCGCGCCTCCACGAAGAGGACGGGCCGGCCGCAGGAATCCATCCGGCCCTCGTGCTCGGCGGGACCGAGGACGAGGGCGAGGGGCCCGATCTCGCTCTGGCCGAAGCAGTTGTGGAAGGCCAGTCCGGGCAGGCGGGCGCGCAGCCGTTCCAGCACGGGCACCGGCATGATCGACGCCCCGTAGAACGCCTTGCGCAGGGCGCCGAGGTCCCGGGTGGCGAACTCGGGATGGTTGGCGAGAGAGATCCAGACGGTGGGCGGGGCGAAGAGGCTGTCGGCCCGGCCCGCCTCCACGAGGTCGAAGATCCGGCCCGGGTCCGGGGCGTCCAGGACGGTGTTCTCCGCGCCGGCCGCGAGGTAGGGCAGCAGGAAGACGTGCATCTGCGCGGAGTGGTAGAGCGGCAGCGAGTGCACGGGCCGGTCGGCCGCGCCGAGGCCGAGTGCGGTGACGGCGCTGACGTACTCGTGCACGAGGGCCCCGTGCGTCATCATCGCGCCCTTCGGCAGGGCGGTGGTCCCCGAGGTGTAGAGCAGCTGTACGAGGTCGTCGGCGCCCACGGCACGCTCGGGGGTGAACGGGCGGGGCGTGGCGAGGGCGTCGAGCAGGGACCCCGGGGCGTCGCGCAGCGTCCGCACCTCGTGTCCGGCGGGGACACGGTCCGCCAGGTCCGGATCGGTGAGGACGAGGGAGCTGCCGCTGTCGCCGAGCAGGTGGCTCAGGTCGTCGCCCTTGAGGTTCTGGTTGACCGGTACGTGGACGAGACCGGCGCGGGCGCAGGCGAGGTAGGCGATCGGGTAGACGTCGGAGTTGTGCGCGTAGGTGGCGACCCGGTCGCCGTGGCGCAGCCCGTGCTCGCCGGTCAGGACGGCGGCGGCGGTACTGACGGCGGCGTCCAGCTCCGCGTAGGTCCACGACCGGTCCGCGTACCGGAGCGCGGTGCGGCCGGGGGTGCGCCGGGCGCTGCGGGTCAGGACGCCGTCGACCGTACTGCTGCGTACACCTGTCATGGCCGGAATCCTGTGCGTGCGGGGGCCGCCGGTCAAGGGTGGCGCGGATACCGGGACTGGGTGCCTGGGGAACCCTTTTCTGACGGCACGTCAATTACCGGTACACGCAACCCCGTACGGAACGGCGGCGGCGACAGTACCCTCTCCTCCGGCAACAAGTTTCACGATCGGACGCGTTTTCGGAAGTTACTTTCACGCGGGTGTCGGACACGGACCGAGAGGGGTCACGGATGACCGGGCAAACGAAGGGTTTCGGGATCGGCCGGCGGAGGCTGGGCGGCGGGATACTCGCACTCGGCGGGGCACTCGCCCTGGCGCCACTCCCCCTCGCGGGCGTGGCGACGGGCGCCGAGCCCGGCACGGGGGCCTCCGGGGCGGAGGCCCAGGACCGGGCGGGAACAGGAGCCGGCATGACGGCAGCGACGGAGCGGCCCACTCTGCGCCACGGCTCCGCCGGGCGGGCCGGGCTGATCGAGGAGCAGCTGAGCGCGCTCGTCGACGTGGCCAGGAACTACCTGGAGGACTCCCCCAGCCACCCGTGGTACGCCGGGGCGGTCCTGCTCGCGGCGCGCGGCGGTACGGTCGCCCTGCACCGGCCGATCGGGATGGCGGTCCGGTACGCGGCGTACGACGAGAAGACCGACACCGGCGTGGAGTTCCCCGCCGACCAGCAGGTACCGATGACCGAGGACACCGTCTTCGACCTGGCCTCGGTGTCCAAGCTCTTCACCTCGATCCTGGCGGTGCAGCAGATCGAGCGCGGCCGGCTCACACTGGAGGCCGCGGTCGCCTCGTACCTGCCCGAGTTCGCGGGCGGCGGCAAGAGCGAGGTGACGGTACGTCAACTGCTGACCCACACCTCGGGCTTCCGGTCCTGGATCCCCCTCTACAAGGCGCCGACCCGGGAGGGAAAGCTCCAACTCCTCTGGGACGAAACGCTCCTCAACGCCCCGGGCACGGCGTACCTCTACTCCGACCTCAACCTGATCTCGCTCCAGCTGATCCTGGAGAAGATCACCGGCCGCACGCTCGACGTCCTGCTCCGGGACGAGATCACCGAACCCCTCGGGATGCGCCGCACCCGCTACAACCCGCCCGCGTCCTGGCTGCCGGACATCGCGGCCACCGAGGACGCCCGGCTGCCGTGGTCCGGGCTGGACCGGGGGCTCGTCCGGGGAGAGGTGCACGACGAGAACGCGTACTCCCTGGGCGGGGTGGCCGGTCACGCGGGGGTCTTCTCCCGCGCCTGGGACCTGGCGATTCTCGCCCGTACGCTGCTCAACGGCGGAATCTACGGACGGGCCCGCATCCTCTCCGAGGAGTCGGTCGAGCTGATGTTCACCGACTTCAACACCGCGTTCCCCGGCGACGCGCACGGGCTGGGGTTCGAGCTCCACCAGCACTGGTACATGGGCGCGATGGCCACCCCCCGCACGGCGGGCCACACCGGGTTCACCGGAACCAGCCTGGTGATCGACCCGACGACCGACTCCTTCCTGATCGTGCTCGGCAACTCCGTCCACCCCGTGCGCAATTGGCGCTCGGGCAGCGCTCCGCGCGTCGCCACCGCCGACCGGATGGCACGTGCCGTGGCCGTCCGCCCCGCACACGGGCGGACCGCGTGGTTCTCGGGAATGGCGAGTTCCTCCAGCGCCCTGCTGACGCTGCCCGCCCTGCGCCCCGTCTCCGACCGGGCCCGGCTGGAGTGCTCGCTCTGGTGGGACACCGAGCCGGATTCGGACGCGCTGTACCTGGAGGTGTCGGCCGACGCGGGCACCGGGTGGCAGCCGGTTCCGTTCTCCACCGTGCCCGCGGCCCCCGGGGCGCACGGCACGCCGGCCGCACACCCGACGGGGGCGGTGTCGGGCTGGTCCGGGCGGGTCTGGCACACCGTCAGCGCCGGTCTCGGCGCCTGGCGCGGTCAGGAGATCCTGCTGCGCTGGCGGTACGCGACGGACAAGCTCTACGTGGGGCGCGGGGTGTACGCCGACGCGATCCGGGTGAGGGACGCGGGCCGGGTGCTCTTCGACGAGGCCCGTCCGGCCGACGCGGCCCGCATCACGGCCATCGGCTGGGCCCCCTCGGCGGACTGAGCGAGGCCGTGGCGCGTGTGCGCGGTGGCCGATTCCCCGGCCCGCCCCGTCAGCGCCCCAGCGCGGCCATCGCCGCGTTGTGGCCGGGGACCCCGGAGACCCCGCCGCCGCGCACCGCCCCGGCGCCGCACAGCAGGACGTTGGCGTGCGCCGTCTCGACGCCCCAGCGGCCGGTGTGCTCGGTGGCGTACGGGAACGAGAAGTCCCGGTGGAAGATGTGGCCGCCGGGCAGGCCCAGTTCGCGCTCCAGGTCGAGCGGGGTCTTCGCCTCGATGCAGGGGGTGCCGTTCTCGTCTCGGGCGAGGCAGTCCGCGATCGGCTCCTCCAAGTGGGCGTCGAGCTGCGCCAGGGTGGCGGCGAGGAGGGTCTCACGGGCACCCGCGTTGTCGGCGGCGAACAGCCGGGCCGGGGTGTGCAGCCCGAAGAGGGTGAGGGTGTGGAAGCCGCGCTCCGCGAGTCCGGGGCCGAGGATCGACGGATCGGTCAGCGAGTGGCAGTAGATCTCGGAGGGCGGTGCGCTCGGCAGCCGCCCGTCCGCCGCCTCACGGTGGGCGAGGGCCAGCGCGTCGTACCCCTCCGCGATGTGGAACGTACCGCCGAAGGCCGCACGGGGGTCGACGGACCGGTCACGCAGCCGGGGCAGCCGGGTGAGCAGCATGTTCACCTTGAGCTGGGCGCCTTCGGCCGGGGCGGGCGGTCCGTCGCCCGGTTCCCCGGTGAGGGCGGCGAGCGCCTGGGGCGAGGCGTTGACGAGGACCCGGCGGGCGGCGACGGTGTACTCGCCCCGGTCGTCGCGGGCGGTGACCTCCGCGACGGTGCCGTCCGTCTCGATCCGTACCGCCTCGTGCCGGGTGCGGATCTCGGCACCGGCCGACCGCGCCGCGTCGGCGAGCGCGTCGGTGAGGGCGCCCATGCCGCCGACGGGGACGTCCCAGTCGCCCGTACCATTGCCGATGACGTGGTAGAGGAAGCAGCGGTTCTGGCGCAGCTCCGGGTCGTGGGCGTCGGCGAACGTCCCGATCAGCGCGTCGGTCAGTACGACCCCGCGCACCAGGTCGTCGGCGAACCTCTCCTCCACGGCGACGCCGAGCGGTTCCTCGAACAGCGTCCGCCAGGCGGTGTCGTCGCCGATCCGCGCCCGCAGCTCGGCCCGTTCGGGCAGGGGTTCGGTGAGCGTGGGGAAGACGCGCTCGGCCACCCGCCGCGTCATGCCGTAGAACCGCCGCCAGGCGTCGAACTCGCGGTCCCCGCCGGTGAGCGCGGCGAAGCTCTCCCTGGTGCGGCCGTCGCCGACGAGCAGCCCGGTGGCGGCCCCGCCGCGCACGGTGGGGGTGTACGACGAGACGGTGCGCCGCCGGGTGGTGAAGCGGAGTCCGAGGTCGCGGACGACCTGGTCCGGCAGCAGGGACACCAGGTAGGAGTACCGGGAGAGCCTGGCGTCGACCCCGGCGAACGGGCGGGTGGAGACGGCCGCGCCGCCGGTCGTCCCCAGCCGCTCCAGCACGAGAACGGACTGCCCGGCCCTGGCGAGATAGGCCGCGGCCACCAGGCCGTTGTGGCCGCCGCCCACGATCACGGCGTCGTAGCTCTTCTGCGTCGGGTTCCCGGGTGCGGTCATCCGTCTTGGTAACACGGGACGGCCGCGCCCGGCCAGAGGTGCGCGGGGCGGGCGCGGCTTCCGCACTCCCGGGCGGGGCTCAGGGAATGACGATCGGATCGGGGTCGGAGTACTCCCACATCTGGTTCCAGGCGTTCCAGTCGGTGTACGCCGTGATGCACGTCCACTGCTGCAGGACCGCCTCCTGGACGGGATGCCCGGAGGGTGCCTCCGCGTCGAGACACCTGCCGGTGGCCCGGTTCTTGATCAGCATGTACCAGACCCCGAAACAGAGGCCGGTGCAGTTGTCGGCCCGGATCATCTGGACCGACCACTCGGCGGGGGCGTATCCGGCGTCGCAGGCCGGGTACTGGAGGACCTTGGTGCCGTCGCTGTACGTCCCGGCCCGCCAGTCGAGCATGAGACATTGGCCGGAGTGTCTCGCTCTGATCCGGAAGAATCCGTTGCCGCTGTCGAGCAGGTCGAACTCCTGCGAGGCGCTGGTGTTGTCCGGCCACAGGAAGACACCCGTCAAGGAGCTCGTGGACCCCCACATGACGTCGGCCCGCAGTTTGGTGCCGGCGTTCACTATTTCGATCCTGGTGGTGTCCGCCGCGGACGCGGACGAGGGTGCGAGGGCCGCGAAGAAGGCCAGGAGCAGCACGATCGCCGTACCGAGCGGCGTGACGCGTCCGCTCGCCGGTCGCCTGCGGACCGGCCGCGGCCGTGAGGCCGACGACGCGGCTTCGCCGGGGCGGGCGGCCGTCGGCCGGGTGAAGGGGAGCCTCATGTGATTCCTCCGTCTGGCGGGAATTCGGGCATCTGGCGCTCTGATGGCACGTGCGGAGCCCGGAGGAGGTCTGCCGGACGCTGCCCCGTCCACGACCTTCCGGACGGCCCCGCCACGGGGAGCATGCCAGCCGCCCCGGCGGGGCCGGGACGCTCTTTCCGGTCAACTCACAGTGAGAGAAAACGAGTTGAAGCGACGCTCCACGCGCGCCTTGGAACTCCGCTCGACGGACGGGCCACTTCACTGCTCGCTCGCGCCCACCCCTGCTCAGCCGGCCTCGTCGAAGGAGCACCGGGAGGTGGGGCGACCACTCCCCCATGTCCCGCGGGACCACCCGGTACGAACGCCTGCGCATGGGGGATCATCCGACGAAGTGGATGGCAGAGGCGCGATTGCGGACTAAAGTCACCTCATCACTGCTGGTTGTGGGGGCCAGGACCGGTGCGCGGCGCCGTGTGTCTGGTGGGGGAGGCCTCGTAGGGCATGAGTCGTCGTTCCAATGGGCTGGTCGGCATCTGGGCCGAAGCGCAACGCCAGCAACAACGCCAACTGGAGGCGCAGGCAAGGTTCCAACGGGACCAGGAACGCCAACAGCGCGCGCATCAACGGGAGATGGCACGCAGCCACCGCGAGCAGCAGGCGGCGTACCGGCAGCACCGCGAGACGGACGCCCGGCGGCGGACGGCGGAGCTCGACGCGCGCGTCGAGGCGCTGCAGGGTCTGCTGGCGGCCGGATGCCGGGCTCCCGCGTTCAGGATCTCCGCGCTGACGCGGCCCGAACTGATCGAAGCGTTCTCCCCGGGCCCGCTCGCCCGGCCCGTCCCGATGCCGGATCCGAACCACAGCCGGTACCAGACGCAGGGAGGCTGGACCGCCGCCCGGCGGGCCCAGGCGCAGGCGGAGACGCGGGCGCGGTTCGAACGCGACCTGCGGGACGCCCGGGCGGCGGAGGCGCAGCGGCTGCGTCGACTGACCGACCAGCAGCGTCAGTACCAGCAGTGGGCCGACGGCCGGCTGGGCGAGATCCGCCGGCACAACGCGGGGATCGCCGACATGGCGAAGGGGCTCGGGGAGGGCGATCCCGAGGCGGCGGTGGACTACTTCTCCGCGGCCCTGTACGCCTCCACCGCCTGGCCCGAGGGGTTGCCCCGCCAGGTGTCGGCGGCGTACGACTCCGGCGAACGCCAGCTGGTGCTCAACTGGGAGCTGCCCCGGTACGACGTCGTCCCCGAGACGAAGATCGTGCGCTATCTGCCCGGCTCCGACCAGGACAAGGAGACGCCCCGTCCGGTCACGCAGCGCCGCGCGCTCTACCGGGACGTGCTCGCGCAGTGCCTCCTGCTGGTTCTGCACGACCTCTTCGCGGCGGACGAGTCCGGCGCCCTGGAGTCGGTCGCGCTCAACGGCTTCGTGGACGACCACGACCCGGCCACCGGGCGGCGGGAGCGGATGTTCGTGGCCACCGTGATGGTCGCGCGTGCCACCTTCGCCGGTCTGCGTCTGGAGCAGGTCAGTGCCGTCGACTGCCTGGTGGACGGGTTGCGGGGCCAGCTCTCCGCGCGCCCCGACCAGCACACCACCGTGCGGCCCGGCCGGGTTCCCGAGGACATCGGCGACGATGTGGTCACCCACGGAGGGGACGAGGAGCCGGACCTGTACGAGATGGACCCGCTCGACTTCGAGTCGCTGGTCGCGGAGCTGTTCCGGGCCATGGGGATGCGGGCGGTGACGACGCAGCGCTCCAACGACGGGGGCGTGGACGTCGATGCCCTGGACCCGGCCCCGATCCGGGGCGGCAAGATCGTCGTCCAGGTGAAGCGGTACCGCGGCACGGTGCCGCCGACCGCCGTCCGGGACTTGTACGGAACCGTCCAGGACGCCGGCGCCAACAAGGGGGTCCTGGTCACCACGTCCGGCTTCGGCCCCGGCTCGCACGCCTTCGCCCGGGGAAAGCCGCTGGAGCTGGTGGCGGGCAACGAGCTGGTCGACCTGCTGCACCGGCACGGTCTGCGAGGACGGCTGGGCAACGGTGAGCGCCCTGTTCCGGCCCAGCGGGCCGCCCCGGACGACGCCACCGGGGCCGACGGCGGCGACCACAACACCTTGGGCATGTACTGGACGGGCGGTGTCGCCCTGGACGTGTGCGCCCTGGTCTGCCACGGCGACCGGGTCCTCGACGACGACCATTTCGTCTTCTACAACAACCCGCGCACACCCGACGGAGTGGTGCGCGCGCTGCCGCCCGCCGCGCCGGACAGGGCCGCCCTGCGGGTGTCCTTCGACGCGCTGCCGGACCGGGCCGACCGCCTGGTCGTCGTCGCGGCCGTCGACCCGCTGGCCGACCCGGCGGCCGATCTGTCCGGCTTCACCGGGGCGGGCATCCGGCTGCTCGATTCCGGGGGCACCGAGTTGGGCACGTTGGAGGTCTCCGACGGCCGTCCTGAGGAGACCGCCCTGGTTCTCGGCTCCTTCCGGCGCCGCGCGGGCGGCGACTGGGACTTCGTGGTCGGTGGCCGGGGGTACCGGGGTGGTCTGGCCGAACTGGTCCGGGACTACGGCCTCGACGTGGACTGAGACGCGCCCCGTCGAAACGCACCCGGCGGAGGCCACGCGGTGCGCGCGGACCCGAACAGCAAGGCCCCCCGAGAACAGCGGCAAACCCGCGGCGGGGCCCCGTCGGCCCGTGCGGAATCATGCTCCCGTACCCATAGAGGAAGACACCGGGGCAGGGGAATCATGGCCGCACCGCACGCATCCGCGCTGGACGGCGTCGTCCGCAACCCGGCGCTGCCCACCTCTCTGCTGCTACGTCTGCTGGCTTTCGACGGAGGCGGTGACGGACCGCCCCTTCAGGTCCTTCACCGGGACGCGCTCCCCGAGAAGGCTGTCGCGATGATCCTGGACCACCCGGACCCCCGCGCCCGGATCGGCTTCGCGACGAGCGCCAGGGCCGATCCCATGCAGCGGGCCCGGCTCGCGGACGACGACTCCCCCGAAGTGCGGGCGGCTCTCGCGTTCGGACCCGAGTGGCGGAATCCCCGTACGTCGGTCGCGCCACTGTCCGATGCCGTTTGCGCCCGACTGCTCGACGACCCCGACGCTTCCGTACGAGGGGCTCTGCTGGACTCGCCCCACCTGGTGCCGTCGTTCGTCACCTTGACTGCCCACCACGACCCGGCGGCGCGACGGAGGGCGGTGGGTGCCTGGGAGATCCTGGCGCCGGGCGAGCGGTCGGCGCTGCTGGCCGACCCGGACCCCGAGGTACGGCGGGCCGCGGCGCTACGGGAGTGCCGACAGGACGCACGCCTGACCGCCGGGCTTCTCAGCGATCCGCAGTCCGCGGCCGGGGCGCTGCGCTACGGACGCCTCACCCGCACCGACGCCGAACGGTGCCTCGCCGAGCGCACGCACCTCGCCGCCCTCGCCCAGAATCCGTCGCTCCCCGCGGACCTCGTGCAGCGACTCGCCGTCGATGCCGACGAGGAGGTACGGCTCGCGGTCTCCCTCAGGCCCGAACTGGAGGAGACGCGGCGCATGGCGATCGACTTCACGGCGCCGGCCTTCGCCAGGGGGGACGTGGAATGGGTACGGGACGGGCTCGCCGACCCCGCCGTACTGCGCCGGGCCGCGTCCTCCGCGCACCCGCTGCTGCGGCGTACTGCCGCGCAGAGCCCCCACCTGACGCCTGACCTGGTGCGCCTGCTCGCGCGCTCCGAGGACCCTTTGGTGGAAACCTTGTTGAGCATGTACCACCCCGACACCCCGGTGGAGGTCCTCATGCGGGTGTACGCACGGCTCGGCGGGACGTTCTCCGCGTGGATGGCGGAGGCCCACCCGCGTTTTCCCCGCGAGGGTCTCGCCGCACGCTACGCCGACCACCCGGACGGGAACTACCGCCGGCTGGCCGTACGGGACCCGGCCGCCACACCCGCGCTGATCGAACGGCTCAGCCACGACTCCGCGGCGCGGACGCGGCAGGCGGCGGCCTCGGACCCGCGCCTGCCGCTCCACCGGCTCCGTGAGGCCCTTCAGGTGCCTGAACTGGCCTCCAGCGCGGGGGAGCAACCCCGCGCTTCCCGAGGGCGACATGGCCTCCGTCCTGGACCGAGCCGGTGTTACCTGAACAAGCGGCACAGCGGTCATGACACTTCGTCAGCGACCGGCCGCCGGGGGCCCGTCTTTCGGCAGGTCGAAGAGCCGGCCCATCCTGTCTCTGTTCGCCTGCCGGCGCAGGGTGATCCAGAGCCCGAAGTCCCCCGGCCGGAGGTACGGGCAGACGAGGCGGTGCGGGATGCGGCACCGGGCACCCGGGAGGGGTTCGGCGTCGAAAGAGTTCATGGCCCTGCGGTCCGGCGTGATGGTCCAGCGGTCGCGTGGGGGGACCGTATGGGCGGGGACTATCACGCGCGGTTCGAGGAGAACCCAGTGGCCGTCGTAGTGCGTGGGGTAACGGTCCTGGCGGAGGTCGCAGAAGGGGCAGTCGGGCGGGTAGGGCGGGCGCGGGGCGACGGCACCTTCGAGGAAAGCCTGGTAGATGTGGTCGGTGCTGTCCGGTCCTGGCGCGGTATTTCCGGAATCCCCCATGTATTCAGGGTCCGGACGGGCCGTCGCCCGCGGTAGAACGCGATCCGGCCGTGCCGGAGGGGCAAGGAGTGCACGGGTGGGGCCCGAGTCGTCCGACGAGGCGCACCGCTGCTCACCGGTTACACCGGGGCAGGCCGAACTTGTACGCCCGCAGGTGTCCCTTCACCGGGGCGACGGCTCCTCCGGGTGGGGTGTCGCGGGAGGGGCGGGGGGCCGGTGGGGCTCGGTGAGCGGGGCACCGGCGTCCAGCTGCTGGCGGCAGCGGACCTCGTCGTCGCGGCTCGCCACCGCGTCGGGGTGGCCGGGTCCGAGCACCCGGGTCCTGGCCTCGGCGACCCTCCGGTAAAGAACGAGCGCCTCCGCCCAGCGGCCGAGCCATCCGAGCGAGACCGCGATCTCGCGACAGCTGACGAGGGTGTCGGGATGATCCGGGCCCAGGGTGCGTTCCCTCGCGGCGCACACCGTGCGCGCCTCGGCGAGCGCCTCTTCCCACTGGCCGAGGCGGCCGAGGTTGACGCCCAGGCCGTGGCGGGCCCGGAGCGTCTCCGGATCGTCGGGCCCGCCCGCTCCCGTCCGGTCGTGGACGAGGGCGCGGTAGAGCTCCGCCGCTTCCGCGCCCCGTCCGAGGCGGCCGAGGCAGACGCCGATCTCGTGGCGGGTGGAGAGGGTGTCCGGGTGGGTGGCCCCCAGTGCGAGGACCCGGCCCCGGGCGACCCGCGTGTAGGTGTCCAGCGCCTCCTGCCAGCGCCCCGTCCGGCCGAGGGCGTACCCCACTTCGAAGAGGGTCACCAGGGTGTCCGGATGGTCGGCGCCGAGTACCCGGGCGCGCGTGTCGGCGACCTCGCGGGACATCCGGTACGACTCCTCCGCGCGCCCCAGCCGGCCGAGGTTGAACGCCATGTCGTGGCGGCAGCTCAGGGTGTCGGGGTGGTCGGGGCCGGCCGTACGCTCCCGGGCGGTGAGCACCGCCGCGTACACCCGGTGCGCTTCGGCGTGCCGCCCGAGGCGTCCCAGTACGTACGCCGTCTCCTGGCGGGCCGCCAGGGTCTCGGGGTGGTCGGGCCCGAAGGCCCTGGCCCTGCCTTCGGAGACGTGGCCGAACTCCGCCAGCGCCTCGGTGTCGTACCCGGTGCGGCTGAGGCAGACGCCTCGTTCGTACCGGCTGGCGAGCGCCTCCGGGTGGGCGGCCCCGAGCAGCCGGGAGCGCTCGGTCGCGACCGAGCGGTGGATCTCCCCCGCCTCCGCCCAGCGTCCGAGGCGCGCGAGGGCGAGGGCCGACTCGTGGCGTTCGGCCAGGGACCGCAGCGCCTCGACGGCTGGAACTCCTGGTGCGGCGTGTGGTGTTGAGGCCGGGTGGCCGGTCGTCCATGCACCGGTGAGGGCGGCGGCGTGGTCGCCCGGCCCGGCGACCCGACGCTGGGTGCCGGTGGCCCGGCGGCCGGTGGTCATCGAACGGGTCCAGTCGGGCAGTTCGCGCGGACCGGCGTCCGGCGGCGGCGCTGGGAGGGCGGGTGGGGGCAGCACGAAGCCGGCGGAGGGGTACGTCTCAGGGCGGGCGGGAGGGAACTCGGCGCGGGCGGGAGGGAGAAGCTCAGCGCGGGCGGGAGGGAGAAGCTCAGGGCGGGCGGGAGGGAGAAGCTCGGCGCGGGCGGGCGGGAGGTCAGAACGTGGGGCCGGGGCGGGGTGAAGGAGCCCGGCGGATCCGGTCTCCCGTACGTTCCCGGTGCGCGCGAGGGCGATCCGCCGCCGCAGCGAGCCGGCGTCCTCCGGGCGCTGTCCGGGGGATTTGGCGAGCAGGTCGAGGACGGTCCGCTCGAAGAACTCGGGGAGTTCGGCACGGTGGGCGCGCAGGGGGCGCGGCGGTGTGTCGCGGTGGGCGACGAGGATGCCCCAGGCGTCGTCCAGGTCGAACGGCGGTACTCCGGTGGCGATTTCGTAGAGCACGCAGCCCAGCGAGTAGAGGTCGCTGCGGTGGTCGACGCCGACTCCGCCGATCTGCTCGGGCGACATGTAGTGAGGGGTGCCCATGGAGATGCCGGTACCGGTCAGCTTGGAGGTGAAGGCGGTGTCCTGGGCGAGGCGCGCGATGCCGAAGTCACAGATCTTCACCGTGCCGTCGGTGAGCCGCATGATGTTGGCGGGCTTGAGGTCGCGGTGCACAATGCCCTGCCGGTGGGTGTAGCCGAGGGCGTCGGCCATCTGTTCGGCGATGTCGATCACGTCGTCGACGGGCAGCGCCCGTCGGCCGTTGTCCTCCAGGAGCTGACCGAGGTTGCGCCCTTCGAGGAGCTCCATCACCAGGTAGAGGACGCCCTCGTGTTCACCGAAGTCGTGGACGACGGTGACGCCCCGGTGCTGGAGGGCGGCGGCCACTCGCGCTTCGCGGCGGAACCGCTCCCGCAGGACGCGGGCGAAGGAGCGGTCGTGGGGAGGGCCCGACGGCTTGAGACACTTGACGGCGACCTGCCGGCCCAAAGACTCGTCGCGGGCCCGCCACACCTCGCCCATTCCGCCGCGCCCGATCAAGTCGAGCAGCTGGTACCGGCCCTGGATCAGCCTGGTCTCCGCCATGGTCCGCCGTCGCCCCCGTCGCTCCGCTGCATCCGCGCCCTCCCCCGGCCGCTCCAGTATGGCGGCCCGTCACGGAAGACGGTGCGGGCCGGGGCCACTCCCGGGGCCGAGTCGTGCCGTCGCCCTCGCGATGCGGCGGGGCGGCGGTTGCCGGCCCGCAGCGTACGCGGTGGGGCACGGGCTCAAGGCGTTCATGGGGTCTCCCCTGCCGGACCCCTGGGCGACAACCCCGACATTCCGGCGACACCCCCGAAGCCGTACGACCGGGATGCATCCCGATGTGACATCACAGGGTTGCGTCCACAGGGCGCTCACCAGGGATGCGGCTGGTCGTGACATCATCGGATCATGGCCACGACCGAGAAGAAGCGCCGAGCGGCGCGGGCGGGACGCGCCGGACTCGGGGCGGTCCACGAGACGGCCGGTATCCCGCCGCTGCGCGAACGGTCTGTCGTCAGCATCAAGAACGCAGCCGGAGGCAGCTCATGACCGACGCCCTGACCGCCTTCGTCCGCGCCCGCTTCGCCGAGGAGCTGGAGAAGGCCCGCTACGCCGGCGATGTGGTGACCAAGCAGCCCGATCGCTTCGGCGTCGAGCCGGAGGACGCCGCCAAGCACGCCCGCTTCACCGCCGCCACGGCCGAGGTCCGTCTCGCGCTGCTGGAGGACACCGTGGTGCCGTACCTGGGGACCGCGGGGCCGGCCGGCCGGAACGCCGAGTACCAGCTCCGGCTCCTCGCCGCGCCCTACATCGAGCACCGTGACTACCCGCACGACCAGGAACCCGCCGGCCGGCCCGAGGGATCCGCATGACCGAGAGCCCGGTGGGCTCTCTGCGGGCACAGGGTTCCGGGTCCGGGCCGGCCCATGGCGAGATGTACCTGCCGGGTACGGGCCGTGGGGCCAGGTCCACGGCCCGTACAGCCGGTGGCGACGGAGCGGTACCCGGCGCCGGATCCCGCCCCCGGCCGACGCGAATGACGCGATCGTCCGGGACCTGAAAGACGCGATCGTCCGCGACCCGAGCGTCGCCCCACGGTGTGCCGCGCCCGTCAGCACGCGGCCGGGGCCCGTACATCCGTACGACACCGGGCCGGCGCGTACCACCAGCGCAGTAGGGCGGATGACGGCAGGCGCACGACGCCCGTCGGAGGCTGCCCGGAGAGAGTGGAGGAGTCCGCATCTCTTCGACCGGAAGGCCCGCAACCGTGGCTCGCTTCCTCTACCGCCTTGGCCTCGGGGCCTTCCACAGGCGACTGCTCGTGATCGCCCTGTGGGGGCTGGTCCTGGTCGGCGCTGCCGTCGGTTCGGCCGTCGCGCCGGAGGCCAAGGACTCCGCCACCACCATGCCGGGGATCGAGTCCCAGCAGGCCTACGACCTGATGGCGAAGCGCTTCCCCGGCGCGGCCTCGGACGGGGCCACCGCCCGTATCGTCTTCGTCGCGCCGGACGGGGAGCGCGTCACCACCGCCGAGAACCGGGCGGTCGTCGACGAGACGGTGACCGAAGCCGCCGGTGCCGAAGCGGTCGCCTCGGCCGTGGGCCCGTTCGCCGCGGGCGCGGTCAGCGAGGACGGCTCCACCGCCTACGCGACGGTGACGTTCAAGGAGACCGCGAACGATCTCACCGACGCGGAGAAGGCCCCCGTCCAGGACGCGATCGACGATGCCCGCGCGAGCGGGATGACCGTCGAGGTGGGCGGCGACGCGCTGGCCGGCCAGGTGGAGTCGGGTGGTCCCGCGGAGGGGATCGGCATCCTCGTCGCCGCCGTGGTCCTGCTGATCACGTTCGGTTCGCTGGTGGCGGCCGGGCTGCCGCTGCTGACCGCCGTCGTCGGCGTCGGCGTGTCCGTTCTGGCGATCGGCGCCCTGGCCAGTACCTTCGGCCTCTCCTCGTCGACCAGCTCGCTGGCGTCCATGCTCGGCCTCGCGGTCGGTATCGACTACGCCCTGTTCGTCGTCTCCCGCTACCGCGAGGAGCGCGGCAAGGGCCGCAGTGCCCGGGAAGCCACCGGCATGGCGGTCGGAACGGCCGGTTCCGCGGTCGTCTTCGCCGGCCTCACCGTGATCATCGCCCTCGCGGGTCTGTTCGTCGTCGGTATTCCCACCCTGACCACCATGGGCTTCGCCGCGGCGGGAGCGGTCGCCGTCGGCATCCTGATCGCGCTCACCCTGGTTCCCGCCCTGCTGGGACTCTGGCCGAACACCGTGCTGCCGCGACGGCTGCGCAAGGTGGCCCGGCGGGCCCGGAAGGCGGCACTGCGCACCGCAGCCCCGGGTGAGGGGCGCCGTGCCCGTCGGCGTGCCGCCGCACGGGCGGCCGACGGAGCCGTCGCCGCCGCGTCCGCCGAGGGCGTCCACGCGAAGCCGGTGGAGAACGGTGGCAGCCGCTGGGCCCGTTTCGTCACCCGCCGTCCGCTGCCGGTCCTGATCGCGTCGGTGATCGGTCTGGGCGTCGTCGCCCTGCCCGTGCTGGATCTGCAGCTGGGCATGCCGGGGGCCGAGTCGAAGTCCGTGGCGACCACGGAGCGCCGGGCGTACGACGCGCTGGCCGAGGGCTTCGGCCCGGGCTTCAACGGTCCGCTCACCATCGTCGTGGACGCCCAGGGCGCGTCCGATCCGCAGCACGCCGTGGCGGACATCCACGACCGTCTGGCCGGGACGCACGGGGTGGAGTCGGTGTCCGCACCCCGCTTCAACGCGGCCGGTGACACCGCCGTCCTGTCGGCCGTACCGTCCACCAGTCCCACCGACAAGGCCACCGTCGAGCTCGTCGACTCCATCCGCGGCGACCGGGGCGCCATCGAGGACGGCACCGGGGCCACCTTCGAGGTGACCGGGACGACCGCGCTCAACATCGACGTCGCCCAGAAGATCCAGGACGCCCTCGTTCCCTACCTGATCCTCATCGTCGGCCTCGCCCTGCTGCTGCTGATGATGGTCTTCCGCTCGGTGCTCGTCCCCCTGAAGGCCACGCTCGGCTTCCTCCTGTCGGTGCTGGCGGCGCTGGGCGCCGTGGTCGCCGTCTTCCAGTGGGGCTGGGCCGCGGATCTGCTCGGTGTGGAGCAGGCCGGACCGATCATGAGCATGATGCCGATCTTCCTGGTGGGCATCGTCTTCGGCCTGGCGATGGACTACGAGGTCTTCCTCGTCTCCCGTATCCGCGAGTCCTACGTGCACGGCGAGAGCCCGAAGCAGGCCGTGGTCAGCGGTTTCCGCGCCAGCGGCCGGGTGGTCGTGGCCGCCGCGCTGATCATGATGTCGGTCTTCGCGGGCTTCGTGACCGCCGACGAGTCGATGGTCAAGACGATCGGGTTCGGTCTGGCGATCGCCGTGCTCTTCGACGCCCTCGTGGTCCGGATGGCCTTCGTGCCCGCGGTCCTCGCGCTCCTCGGACGCTGGGCCTGGTGGCTGCCGAAGCCGCTGGCCAGGATCCTGCCGAAGGTCGACGTGGAGGGCGAGAAGCTCGCCGGAGAGGCCGCACCGGCCGAGGCCGCGGAGGCGGACTCCGGACGGTCCCCGGAGCGGGAACCCGCCGGCGTCTGAGGCGACCGGAAGATACGTACCGGGTCAGGGCTGCCCGTGTCCCCGCGACACGGGCAGCCCGCTCGCGACCGCGCCGGGGGGAGATCATCATGGGACGGACAAGCCCGAAGGAGGCCGCTGATGAAGGCTCGGCCCCTCGTCACGCGCTGGGAGGAGTTCGTACGGCGGCGCACTCTGGTCGCCGACGCCGGTCTCGCCGTCTTCCTGTTCGCGGTGACGGTCAGCGCCGGTGTCGCCACCAGCACGCATCCGAACGACGGCAGCCAGTGGATCTGGGGCGCGGTGCTCGGCGGCGTGGGCAGCCTGGCCCTGCCGTTCCACCGTCGCCACCCGTGCGGCACCGTCGTGGTCACCGCCGTGTGCGCGGCCGTGGCCACGTCCCTGGGGTTCCTGCTGACGCCGCTGGTCCTCGGCCAGCTGATGGCGTCGCTGTACTGGTTCGCGCGGGACCAGGACCGGCACGAGGCCTTCCGGTGGGCGGCCGGAGTCGCCCTGCTGCTGGTGGGCGTGTCGCTGCTGGAGGACACGGCGAACTACTCCTTCGTGCTCCAGACCGTCAATCCGGTCGCCTGGCTGCTGCTGATGCCCTACATGGGCGGCGCCGTCCAGTTGCGCCGGGCCTACCTCGAAGCGGTGGAGGCGCGCGCCGTGTTCGCCGAACGGACCCGCGAGGAGGAGGCCAGGCACCGGGTGGACGAGGAACGCATCCGCATCGCCCGCGACCTGCACGACGTCGTCGCCCACCACATGACTCTGGCGAACGCGCAGGCGGGCACCGCCGCGTATCTCGCCCGCCGCAACCCGGACCCGCGGGTCAGCCGGGTCCTCGACGAGCTCGTGGGCACCACCTCGTCCGCGCTGCGCGAGCTCAAGGCGACGGTGGCGGTGCTCCGGGAAGCCGGTGACACCGACTCGCCCCTCGAACCGGCCCCCGGCCTGGAGGATCTGCCCGCCCTCGCGGAGTCGTTCACTCCGACGGGGCTCCGGGTGACCCTGCGCGACGAGGGGCAGCCGCTCCCGGTCTCGTCCGGGGTCGGCCTCACCGCGTACCGGATCGTCCAGGAAGCGCTGACGAACGCGGCCAAACACGCGCGCACCGACGCGGCTGTCGTGACCTTGCGCTACGGCCACGACCGCATCGTCGTGACCGTCACCGACGACGGCCCCGCGGGGGCCTCCGAAGCGCCGGTGACCCCGGAAGCACCGGCCGGGGCGCCCTCGGGGTTCGGACTGCTCGGCATGCACGAGCGCGCCCAGCTCGTCGGCGGCACCCTGACCGCGGGACGCCGGGGAACCGGCTTCTCCGTGGTGGCGGAGCTCCCTCTGCTGCCGGGCGAGCTGACCGCGAACGCCCCTTCTCCCGAACAGGAACCCACCACGTGACCTGCACCGTACTGCTGGCGGACGACCAGGGCCTGCTGCGCGCGACGTTCCGCATGCTCATCGAATCCACCGACGACCTGGTGGTCGTCGCCGAGGCGTCGGACGGCGCGGCGGCGGTCGCGGCGGTGCGCGCCCACCGCCCCGACGTGGTCCTGATGGACATCCGCATGCCGGGAACCGACGGGCTGGCGGCCACCGAGGCCATCTGCTCCGACCCGGATCTGGCCCCGACCAGGGTGCTGATCCTGACCACCTTCGAGACCGACGAGTACGTGGCCCGGGCCCTGCGCGCCGGAGCGAGCGGGTTCCTCGGGAAGGACGCGGACCCCGACACCCTGCTCGACGCGATCAGGACCGTGGCCGCGGGCGAGGCGCTCCTGTCACCGACGGCGACCCGTGCGCTGATCGCCTCGTTCGTCGGTACGCCGCCGCCCTCGCCCCCCGCCGACGCGGACGCGCTGGCCGAGCTCACACCCCGGGAGCGGGAGGTGGCGGTGCTGGTCGCCGAGGGGCTCTCCAACCACGACATCGCCGAACGTCTCGTGCTCAGCCCGCTGACCGTACGCACTCATGTGCACCGCACGCTCGCGAAGACGCACTCCCGCGACCGGGCGCAGCTCGTCGCCCTGGCCTACCGCACGGGACTGGTCCGGCCCCCCACGTGACCCGGCGCCGGTCGTCCCGGCACCGGGTCCACGAGGGTCAGCGCTTGACGGCGCGCAGGACCACGAACTTCGGGTCGCCCGCGACGGTGGTGCAGTTGCCGAAGATGCGGCGCAGCTGCGTGTGGTACCCGAGGTGCCGGTTGCCGACGACCCACAGCTCGCCGCCCTGCCGCAGCGCGGTGCGCGCGCCGTGGAACATGTTCCGGGCGGTGGCGTCGGTGGTGGCCAGGTGGGAGTGGAACGGCGGGTTGGTGAGGACCAGGTCCACGCTGCCGGGTTCGACGTCCGTCAGGGTGTCACCGACGAGGAACGACGCCTCGCGGCCCGGTTCCGTACCGGCCCGGAAGGTCTCCTCGGCGGACGCTACGGCCTGGTACGACTCGTCGGTGAAGGTGACGGAGGCGTCCGGGTTGGCGAGGGCCGCCGCGAGGCCGACGACTCCGTTGCCGCAGCCGAGGTCGACGACCCGGTCGGGGCCGGAGCGCGTGGGCAGGTGCTTCAGGAAGAAGCGGGTGCCGATGTCGAGGCGTTCGGCGCAGAAGATGCCGGCGTGGTTGACGACCGTACGGCCGGCGGCGGTCCCGATGTCGGTGGGGAGTTCGTACCGCAGCGGCCAGGGGCTGGGCGTACGGGCGAGGGCCGGGTCGGGGGTCGAGAAGATCAGCCGGGCCTTGCGGACCGCGAGCGAGGTGCGGGTCGGGCCGACGATGCGCTCGAAGAGCTTGAGCGTGGAGGTGTGGATCTCCTTGACCATGCCCGCGCCGATCACCACGGTGCCCTCGTGGAGGGAGGGCGCGAGGCGGTGGAGCTGGTCCTCCAGGTACGCGAGGCTCTTGGGCACGCGTACGAGCAGGACGTCGATCCGGTCCGGCGGGGTGTCGCGCGACGAGAGCAGCCGCACCGCTTCGGGGTCGATGCCGTTGCGGGCGAGGTTGGCGCGGGTGGCGCACTGCGCCAGGTAGGAGTCGGAGACCTGTACGGGCCGGTGCCCGGCCAGCACCGTGGAGAGGGCGCCCCAGCGGTCGCCCACCACCACGACAGTGCCGGAGAGGTCCACCGGCCCGGCGGGTCCGGCCGCACCGGGCTCCGCCGGTCCCTCCAGCCTGGAGAGGAGGTACTCGTCGGCCGCGTCCCAGGCGCGGAAGGGGTCGCGCGGGTGCTCGGGGAAACGGGCCAGGTCGACGGGGCCCTGTGACGTCGTCAAACAGTTCATTGTGCGTTCAGGCTAACCCGGGCGGGAGCACCCGCCGCGCCGAGCGCTTCCCGTCCCGGGCCCCGGTGGTCTCAGGGAAGTCGCTTGTCGATGGCCGAACGCCCTTCCTCGGCGATTTTGCGCCGGGCCCATTCGAGACTCTCCGGTGTCACGTCCCGGCCCGAGGCGAGGACCAGGTCCTCCGCACTGGGACGGTCGCTCGCTCCGGTGTGGAGCAGCCGGTCCGGCGTCACCTCTTCCGGCGTGATCGCCCGCGCGTCGCGCGTGAGGTATATGGATTCGGGATCTTGGCTCATGCCGCCTCCTCGTCCTTTCGGCCAATTCTCACGCCGGGACGCGGCCCGCGCATCCGGCCGCGACGCGGCACTCGCGTCCGAGGCCTCGCCGGGGCGGCTGATGCGGGAGTGACCGACGGGACCGATCCCCACTTGACCTGCACATGGCCATCACTTTCTGTTCATGCATGAAGTACGGCGCGTATGGAAGGCTGCCCGGCAGATCGCCCTTCATATGACTGCCGCGCCCCCTCCCTCCCCCACGAATCAGAGGGTGGCCGCAGTCCTTTCGCATCCCGGAGAGGACACCCCACATGTCCCGTCGCACAAGAATCTACGCGCGTCCACTCGTGGCCGCCCTCGCCGCCGTCACCGTTCTCACCGGCACCGCCGCGGCCACTCCCGGCAAGGCCGCCCCGGCGCCCGCCACCGCGGCCACCGCGTCGGCCGCCCTGGACGACACCTACTACGCGGGCGCCCTCGGCAAGTCCGGCACCGCCCTCAAGGCGGCGCTGCACACGATCATCAGCAGCCAGACCAAGGTCTCGTACAGCCAGGTCTGGGAGGCGCTCAAGGACACCGACGAGGACCCCGCCAACCCCGACAACGTCATCCTGCTGTACACCGGTGAGTCCCGGCCCGAGGACGACAACGGCGGAAACGTCGGCCAGTGGAACCGCGAGCACGTCTGGGCCAAGTCGCACGGCGACTTCGGTACGGCGACGGGCCCCGGTACAGATCTGCACCACCTGCGGCCGGCCGACGTCCAGGTCAACTCCATCCGGGACAACAAGGACTTCGACAACGGCGGCAGCCAGGTGTCGGGCGCTCCGGGCAACTACACCGACGCCGACTCCTTCGAACCCCGCGACGCGGACAAGGGCGACGTCGCGCGGATGATCCTCTACATGGCGGTGCGTTACGAGGGCGACGACGCGTGGGCCGACCTGGAGCCCAACGAGAAGGTGAACAACGGCTCGGCACCGTACATCGGCAAGCTCTCGGTACTGAAGGAGTGGAGCCAGGAGGACCCGCCGAGCGCCTTCGAGAAGAACCGCAACGAGGTCATCTACGCCCAGTACCAGCACAACCGGAACCCGTTCATCGACCACCCGGAGTGGGTCGAGTCGATCTGGTAGGCCCGTCGGTCCGGCAGCCCGGAGCACGGGCGGACGGCAGTCCGTCGTCATTCAGGACCGCCGTCCGTCGCCCTCCCGGGCGCACCGCGCGACGGCCTCGTCGCGCGTGGCGAAGCTCGGCGGGTCGACGGGCGGCGGACCACCGTCCGGCGGGGCGTCGCCACCGGACGGACCGTCACCGCCTTCCGGTACACCGTCACCGCCCGCAGATACGCCTTCGCCGCCCGCAGATACACCGTCACCGCCCTCCGGTACGCCTTCGCCGCCGGGCGGGGCGCTCAGCCGGCCGGCCGGGTCGGCGAGGGCCACGTGGTGGCCCGCCCGCTCCAGCCGGGCCAGCCCCTGGCGGAGCATCGCGTACGCCACCGGCTCGATCCCGTTCACCTGCCGCAGGTCCAGCACCACGGACGGGGCACCCCCGGAGCCGGCCTCGTCGAGTCCGTACAGCACGCGTTCGGCCGCGGTGAAGTCCAGCGCCCCCTGCGCGGCCACCACCGCCACCCGCCCCCTCTCCCCCGCTCCGCCGCCGGGCGGCGGGTCCTCCCCCGTGGTGACGAGCGTGACGGTGGAGCCGGGGAGCGCGGGGTTGAGCATCAGGTGGAGCCCGAGACGTTCCGAGAGGGCGGCGAAGGCGGACCGCCCGCGTACGGAGGTCCCTGCGGCGTCGAGCGGCGGGCTGTAGGCGGCCAGCCCGAACCGCGCGGGCCCGGCGGCGATCAGACCGCCCGACACCCCGCTCTTGGCCGGGAGCCCCACCCGCAGCAGCCACTCCCCCGACGCGTCGTACATCCCGCAGGTCGCCATGACGGCCAGCACCCGGGCCGCGACCTCCTCGGTCACCACCCGGTCGCCGGTCACGGGGTTGACGCCGCCGTGGGCCAGGGTGGCGGCCATGACCGCGAGGTCCACGGCGGTCACCCGTACCGCGCACTGGCGGAAGTACGTCTCGGTGGCGGTGACGGGGTCGACGGGGAGCCGGCCGGCGCTGCGGATGAGGTAGGCGAGCGCCCGATTGCGGTCGCCCGTCTCGGACTCGGAGCGGTACACCGCCTCGTCCACGTCCAGAGCCCGTCCCGCGAACCGGCCCAGGAACGCCAGGATGCGCTCGAACCGCGGGCGGTCCGGGGTGTCGGGGACAAGCGAAGAGGCCACCAGGGCGCCCGCGTTGACCATGGCGTTGGCGGGCCGGCCGGTTCCGTGCTCCAGGTTGATGGCGTTGAACGCCTCGCCGCTGGGCTCGGCGCTGACCCAGGCGGACACTTCGTCCAGCCCCAGTTCGGCCAGCGCGAGGGCGTAGACGAAGGGCTTGGAGACGGACTGCACGGTGAACGGCGTGCGCGCCTCGCCCGCACTGTAGAGATGCCCGTCCATGCTGACCAGCGCGAGACCGAAGGCATCCGGGTCGGCCCGGGTCAACTCGGGGATGTACGAGGCCACTTCACCATGCCGGATCCCGGCGAACCGTGCGCGCAGCTCACCGAGCGCGGCGGTCACCGCACCGGCCGCCCCCGCCCCGGCCCCGTCGGAGGGAAACGGCGCTCCCGAGGAAAGCGGCGCGTCGGAGGGAAGGGGCGTGTCGGCGAGCGGCGTGTCGGAGGGAAGGGGTGCGTCGGAGGACACCGGCGCCCCGGGCGGCTCCGCACCGGCGGGACTCACCGGCCCCCGCCGTCACCGAAACCCTCGCCCTGGGCGTCCTCTGCGTCCTCGATGTCCTCGGCGAAGACGCTGCGGAGCCTCTCCTCGCTCGCGGTGTCCAGGTTGCTGTGGAGCAGTTCGGCGCCCCCGCCGGGGAGGGCCGCGCCGATGCGGTCGGTGATCTCGTCCCGGGTGAGCAGGAAGAGGGCCGAAGTCCCCGGCGTGACCTGCTCCTTGACCTCGTTGATGAAGTCGTCGTCGATCCCCACGTCGGCGAGTCTGCCGCCGAGCGCCCCGGCGGCGGCGCCGATGGCCGCGCCGAGCAGCGGCATCAGGAAGAGCAGGCCGAAGAGCAGCCCCCAGAACGTGCCGCCGAGGGCGCCCGCGCCGACCAGGCTGCGGAGCTGCCGGGTGCGGGGCTTCGCGCGGTCGGCGGGCCAGCTGACCACCGCCGCGTCGATGATTTTGATCAGCCCCTGCTTCTGCAGGGACGTGAGCGACGCCTCGGCGTTCTCCGCCGCGTCCGCGGTCCGGAACTTCCACACGGTGAGGGTGGACATGCCGCTACCTCCCGAACCCCTGAGTACGACACCGGTTAATTGGCTCATATTAGGATCAAAAGGTATGAATTGACTCGTCGGGCCATCCGTCCCCAGGTACGGGGAACGGCCCGGGCCCCGCGGGACACCGCGCCGGGCCCTCCACCGGAATCGAACCCCTGGGAGGGAACGATGGACACGGACGCCCTGACCACCGGAGTACTCAAGGAACTGCGGGCGACCCGCACCTATCCGGTCCTGTCCCTGACGATGCCCACCCACCGCCGAGCCCCGGACAACGCCCAGGACGCCGTACGGCTGCGCAACCTGGTCGCCGAGGCCGCGAGCCGGCTGGAGGCCGATCCGCGGGTGTCGCGCGAGACCGCCGCCGAGCTGCGGGCGCAGCTGGACCGCGCGGTCGCCGAAGTGGACGCGCGCCGGGCTCTGGAGTCGCTGGTGCTCCTGGTGAGCACGGAGGAGTACCAGATCTGGCAGTTGCCCCGCACCGCTCCCGAGCGGGTGGTGCTGAGCGACACGTACCTGACCCGCAACCTGGTGGCGGCCAAGGCGCAGTCCCAGCCGTACTGGGCGCTGACCGTCGCGGCCGACCACGCGGCCCTCTGGGGCGGCACCGCGGACTCCGTGCACCTGGAGGAGAAGGGCGGCTTCCCGCTGACCGCTCCGAGCGAGGCACCGAACCCCCAGCGGATGGAGCGGATCGGCGACACCCCGAGCACGTACACCGACGAGGAGACCCGCCAGTTCCTCCGTACGGTCGACGAGAGGCTCCGGGCCGTGCTCGCCGCGGACCCGCGCCCCCTGTACCTGGTCGGGCTGCCGCCCGCGCTCGCGCTGCTGGACGACGCGGGCGAGGGCGCCCACGCGGCGGTCGGCCGGGTCGCCAAGGGCGCCCCCGCCGACATCGCGCCGGCCGCCCTGCTGGCGGAGCTCGGTGCGGCGATGGAGGAGCACGCCGAGCGCCGCGCCGCCGAGGTACGCGCCCGGCTCGACGGCGCACGCGGGGCCAAGACCTTCGCGGGCGGGCTCGACGAGGTGTGGACCGCCGTGCGGGAGGGCCGCGCGGGGCTGGTCGTGGTGGAGGAGCACTTCCAGGAGACGGCGCGCACGGCCGAGGGCCACCTCGTGCCGGTGGACGACGAGGAGGCGGCTTCGGGCGACGCGACGGTACGCGAGGACGTGGTGGACGAACTGGTCGAGGCGGCCCTCGACAGCGGCGCCGAGGTCGTGTTCCTCCCGGACGACACCCTGAACGAGCACCACCGGATCGCGGCGGTGCTGCGTTACTGAGCGGCGCCGTCCGAGGGCCTCCCGGTCCGGCTCACGCCCCCAGGAGCCGGACCGGTGAGCCCGCGAGGTACGCCTCGATGTCCTCGACCGCGTCGCCGTAGTAGGCCGCGTAGTTGGCGCGGGATACGTACCCGAGGTGCGGGGTGGCCAGCAGGCGCGGCGCGCTCCGCATCGGGTGGTCCGCGGGGAGGGGCTCGGTGTCGAAGACGTCGACGGCCGCGCCCGCGATGGTCCCGGCGTGGAGCGCCGCGAGCAGGGCGTCCTGGTCGACGATGGCGGCCCTCGACGTGTTGACGAGGTAGGCGTCCGGGCCCATCAGCGCCAGCTCCGGGGCGCCGATCAGCCCCCGGCTGCGGTCGCCGAGTGCCAGGTGTACGGAGACGAAGTCGCTGGTGGCGAGGAGCTCCTCCTTGGAGGCGGCGAGCCGGGTGCCCACCTCGGCGGCCCGCTCGGCCGTGAGGTTGGGGCTCCACGCGACCACGTCCATGCCGAAGGCGAGGCCGACCGCGGCGACCCGGCTGCCGATCCTGCCGAGCCCGAGCAGACCGAGGCGCCGCCCGTGCAGGTCGGCGCCGACCGTCGACTGCCAGGGTCCTCCGGCGCGCAGCGCGGTGGCCTCCGGGACGATGTTGCGGGCGAGGCCGAGGAGCAGGGCCCAGGTGAGCTCCACCGGCGGGGTGCCGGCGCTGGCGGTCCCGCACACGGTGACCCCGTTGCGCGCGGCGGCCGCGTAGTCGATGACGGAGTTCCGCATGCCGGACGCGACGAGGAGGCGCAGGCGCGGCAGTCGGTCGAGCAGGGCGGCGGGGAAAGGGACCCGCTCGCGCAGGGTCACCACGATGTCGAAGGACGCGAGCGCCTCGGCGGTCTCGTCCTCGGTGGCGAAGTGCTCCGGGAAGGGGACGACGTCCACCCGGCCCGCCAGGGGCGACCAGTCGGCAGCGGTGGTCGCGACGGACTGGAAGTCGTCGAGTACGGCGCAGCGCAGTGTCATCGGTTCGGCTCTCCTCGGGCAGGCGTTCGGCCCGACCATGATCGCCCACCGCGAGAAGCGTGAGGAGACCGGGCCGGGACCGCCCCGGCGCGGGGGCGGTCCCGGAAGAAGCCGCCGGCTCAGCCGGTCCAGGTCCAGTCGGCCACCTCCGGCATGTCCTCGCCGAACTCGCGGATGTAGGCGTGGTGGCGGGTCCGGGCGTCGGCCATGGCCTGGCGTACCGCGACGGCGCGGACGCCGAGTCCGGGCACCCGGTCGACCACGTCCATGACGAGCCGGTACCGGTCGAGGTCGTTGCGGACCACCATGTCGAAGGGGGTGGTGGTCGTCCCCTCCTCCTTGTAGCCGCGTACGTGCAGGTTGGCGTGGCCGGCCCGTCGGTAGGCGAGGCGGTGGATCAGCCACGGATAGCCGTGGTAGGCGAAGATGACCGGCTTGTCGCGGGTGAAGAGGGCGTCGTACTCGGAGTCGGGCATGCCGTGCGGGTGTTCGCCGTGCGGCAGCAGCCGGGTCATGTCCACGACGTTCACCACGCGTACGGCGAGGTCGGGCAGGTGGCGCCGGAGCAGGTCGGCGGCGGCCAGGGTCTCCAGGGTGGGGACGTCTCCCGCGCAGGCGAGCACCACGTCGGGTTCGCGGCTGCCGTTCTCCGTACCCGCCCACTCCCACACCCCGGCGCCCCGGGCGCAGTGGGCGCGGGCCTGGTCCATCGTCAGCCAGTCGAAGGTCGGCTGCTTCCCGCAGACGATCACGTTGACGTAGTCGCGGCTGCGCAGCACGTGGTCGGCGGTGGAGAGCAGGGTGTTGGTGTCCGGCGGCAGGTAGACGCGGACGACTTCGGGGCTCTTGTTGAGGATGTGGTCGACGAACCCGGGGTCCTGGTGCGAGAAGCCGTTGTGGTCCTGGCGCCAGACGTGCGAGCTGAGCAGGTAGTTCAGTGAGGCGATGGGGCGGCGCCAGGGAAGGCGGCGCGAGGTGCGCAGCCACTTGATGTGCTGGTTGACCATCGAGTCCACGATGTGGGCGAACGCCTCGTAGCTGGAGAAGAGACCGTGGCGCCCGGTGAGCAGGTAGCCCTCCAGCCATCCCTGGCAGAGGTGTTCGGAGAGGATCTCCATGACCCGCCCGTCGCGGGCGAGGTTCTCGTCGGTCGGCAGGATCTTCTGCTGCCATGCCTTGCCGGTCGCTCCGTAGACGGCGTCGAGCCGGTTGGACGCGGTCTCGTCCGGGCCGACGAGCCGGAAATCCCGGCGCTCCGAGGTCGCGGCCATCACGCCTTCGAGGAGTTGGCCGAGCACCCTGGTGGGTTCGTGGGACGCCGCGCCGGGCCTGTCGACGGTGACGGCGTGGTCGTCCAGCGGGGGTACCGGGAGGTCGCGCAGGAGGAGTCCGCCGTTGGCGTACGGGGTCGCGCCGAGCCGGAGGTCGCCCTCGGGGATCACCGAGAGCACCTGTGCGGTGGGGCGTCCGGCGTCGTCGAAGAGTTCCTCGGGCCGGTAGGAGCGTAGCCACGCTTCGAGTTGCCGCAGGTGGTCGGCGTTGTCGCGGACTCCGGAGAGCGGGACCTGGTGGGCGCGCCAGGTCCCTTCGACGGGCAGCCCGTCGACCTCTTCGGGCCCGGTCCAGCCCTTGGGCGTACGCAGGACGATCATCGGCCAGCGGGGACGTTCGGTGGACCGGCCGCCCCGGGCCGCGCGCTGGTGCTCGCCGATCCGGTCCAGGGCGACGTCCAGTGCGGCGGCCAGTGCGCGGTGGACCTCCGCGGGATCGTCGCCGCCGACGTGGATGGGGTCGTGGCCGTATCCGCGCAGCAGTTGGTCGAGTTCCTCCTCGGGGAGGCGGGCCAGCACCGTCGGGTTGGCGATCTTGTAGCCGTTGAGGTGGAGGATCGGCAGGACGGCCCCGTCGTGCACCGGGTCGAGGAACTTGTTGGAGTGCCAGGAGGCCGCGAGCGGTCCGGTCTCGGCCTCGCCGTCCCCGATGACGCAGGCGACGAGCAGGTCGGGGTGGTCGAAGGCGGCACCGTAGGCGTGGGTGAGGGCGTAGCCCAGCTCGCCGCCCTCGTGGATGGAGCCGGGGGTCTCGGGTGCCACGTGGCTGGGTACTCCGCCGGGGAAGGAGAACTGCTTGAACAGCGCCCCCATCCCCTCGGCGTCCCGGCTGACGTCGGGGTACGTCTCCGAGTAGCTGCCTTCCAGCCAGGAGTTGGCGAGTACGGCGGGCCCGCCGTGGCCGGGTCCCCAGATACAGAGCGTCGGCCGGTTCCGCGCCCTGATCACCCGGTTGAGGTGGGTGTGGACGAGGTTGAGCCCCGGTGAGGTGCCCCAGTGGCCCAGCAGCCTCGGCTTGATGTGCTCGCGGGCGAGTGGCTGCTCCAGCAGCGGGTTCGCCATGAGGTAGATCTGCCCCGCCGCCAGGTAGTTGGCGGCCCGCCAGTGGGCGTCGAGAGCGGCGAGTTCGTCGTCGTCGAGCGCGGTGGACGAGGGGGCCGGCTGCCCGGCGGTGCTGGTCACGAGGGGATCTCCTCCTGGAGGTGGGACACGGCTGGGGTGGACGCGGCGCGGATGGACGCGGCGGGAGTGGACACGACGTGGGTGGGTGCGGCTCGGACCCGGGTGCGGCGGCCGGACGGCGCCCGGCGGAGGTGCGGGGGCGGGGTCACGCCCCGCCGTCCCCCGTGGGGCCATACCAGACGGTGGTCGCGTTGCAGAACTCCCGGATGCCGTGGCCGGCGAGCTCCCTGCCGTAGCCGGAGCGCTTCACTCCGCCGAAGGGCAGCGCGGGGTGCGAGGCGGTCATGCCGTTGAAGAAGACGCCGCCGGCCTCCAGGTCGCGGACGCAGGCCGCCATTTCGTCCGGGTCCCGGGTCCATACGTTGGAACTGAGGCCGAAGGGCGTGTCGTTGGCGATTTCCAGGGCCTCGTCGAGCCCGGAGACCCGGTAGAGGGTCGCCACCGGGCCGAAGGTCTCCTCGCGGTGGATCCGCATCTGCGGGGTGATGCCGGCGAGGACGGTGGGCGCGTAGAACCAGCCGTGTTCCAGTTCGCCGCCGAGCCCCTTGGGCCGCCCCCCGCCGCAGAGTGCCTTCGCTCCCTTGCCGAGGGCGTCGTCCACCAGTTCCTCCAGGTCGGCGCGGCCTTGCTCGGTGGAGAGCGGGCCGACGTCGGTGGACTCCTGGAGCGGGTCGCCGACCGTGAGGGCGTCCATGGCGGCGGTGAAGCGTTCGGCGAAGGCGTCGTACACGTCGGTGTGGACGATGAACCGTTTGGCGGCGATGCAGGACTGCCCGTTGTTCTGGACCCGGGCGGTGACGGCGGTCTTCGCGGCCCGTTCGAGGTCGGCGGAGGGCAGCACGAGGTAGGGGTCGCTGCCGCCGAGTTCGAGGACGGTCTTCTTCACCGTGTCCCCGGCGGTCGCGGCGACGGAGCGGCCGGCGGGCTCGCTGCCGGTGAGGGTGGCCGCGGCGACCCGGTCGTCGCGCAGGACGGCCTCGACGGCGCCGGAGCCGATCAGCAGGGTCTGGAAGGCGCCTGCGGGGAAGCCGGCCCGGCGGAACAGGTCGCCCAGGTAGAGGGCGGTCTGCGGGACGTTCGACGCGTGCTTGAGGAGCCCGGTGTTGCCCGCCATCAGCGCGGGCGCGGCGAAGCGGACCACCTGCCAGAGCGGGAAGTTCCACGGCATCACGGCGAGGACGACGCCGAGCGGCCGGTAGTGGACCCGGGCGCGGGTGGCTCCGGAGTCCTTCACGTCCTCGTCCGCGGGGTGCTCGTCGGCCAGCAGCCGTTCGGCGTGGGCCGCGTACCAGCGCATGGCCTTGGCACATTTGGCGGCCTCGGCGCGCGCGGCGGCCAGCGGTTTGCCCATTTCGAGGGTCATGGTGCGGGCGATGGTGTCGCGGTCGGCGTCCAGGAGGTCGGCGGCCCTCTCCAGCAGGGCGGCCCGCTCGGCGAAGCCCGTGGTGCGGTAGGTGCGGAAGGTGTCGTACGCGGTGGCGATCCGCCGTTCGATCTCCGCCTCGCCGATCGCGTCGTACGTCTTCAGCGTTTCGCCGTTCGCGGGGTTGACCGTCGCGATGGGCATGGCTGGTGCCTCCTTGCCTGGGTTCTTCGACCGTCCCGCGCCTTCGCGCCCGGCGCAACGCGGGCTCCGTCGCAGCGCCTACCCGGCCGACGCGGATCATGCGCGCCGGGGGCACGCGATCCGGATCGGCCGGGCAGGGGGCCGGTAACGGTCAGGCGAGAGCCGTGGAGGGCAGCGGCCGGGATTCGGGGGCGGTGTCCAGCGGTGTGCGGGGCAGCAGGCCGGTCGGGCGCGGCACATCGGCGTACCGGGTGAACCAGACGACTTTGCCGTCACCGGTACGGCAGGTGCCCCAGCTGTCGCTGAGCGCCATGACCCGGCTCAGCCCGCCGCCGGCGTCGAGGAGTCTCGGCATCCCCGCACCGTTGTCGGCCACGGCCACCGTCAGATGGCGGCCGGTCCAGCGGAGTTCGATGACGCATTCGTTGTCGCCGCCGACGTGCCGGTGGACGTTGGTCAGAAGTTCCTCCAGCGCCCGGCAGACGGGGCGGACGTGCAGTTCGAGACTCCAGTGGCGCAGGTGCGCCGCGACGATGCGCCGCAGCTGGGATACGCGTTCTGCCGACACCTGCAGTTCGACCAGATAGTGCCGGTCGAGTGGAACGGTCATCGTCGGGGCTCCTCACCGCGAGGCCCACGTGCGTGTCCGTCGTGAACCGACGGCCCCTGAGCACGAAGCGTGAGCGGCCATCACTTCTGTGTCACTCCTCAGGGTGACGCCGCTGGGCCGGGTGCGCAACAGTTGGACCGTCGCCGCTGAGGGCTGTCCCGCAATCCCCGACGGGCGCGGAATTACGGGACAGCCCTTGGTGGAGGCGGCTCCCACGGGGTACGGAGGCGCTCACGGCAGGTACGGCAGGACCTTGTCCGGGGTGAGCGGGAGTCCGGTCAGCCGCGCCCCGGTGGCGTGGCGCACGGCGTTGCCGATGGCGGCGGCGGTGCCGACGATGCCGATCTCGCCGATCCCCTTGCTGCCCATCGGGTTGAGGTGGGGGTCGTCCTCGTCGATCCAGTGCGCCTCGACGGCCGGCACGTCGGCGCAGGCCGGTACGTGGTAGGCGGCGAGGTCGCTCTCGGTGAAGTCGCCGTACACCGGGTCCAGGGTGCTGCCCTCGGTGAGCGCCATCCCGATGCCCATGACCATGCCGCCGATGAACTGGGAGCGTGCGGTACGGGCGTTGAGGATGCGTCCGGCGGCGTAGACACCGAGCAGCCGACGCACCCGGATCTCGCCGGTGAGCGAGTCGACGGCGGTCTCGGCGAAGTGGGCGCCGAAGGCGTGCCGGGAGTACGGGGACTCGGCGCCGGTCTCCTCCCGGGTGTCGGCGCGCACCGTGATGCCCTCGGCGGGCAGCGGCCCGGAGCGCGCGGCGAGCCGGGCGGCGAGGGCGGCCGCGGCCTTGTGCACCGCCCATCCCCAGGAGGCGGTGCCGGAGGAGCCGCCGGCGAGCGACGCGGTGGGCAGGTCGCTGTCGCCGAGGGCGACCCGGACCCGGCCGGCGTCGGTGGAGAGCGCCGCGGCCGCGATCTGGGCGAGGACGGTACGGGCGCCGGTGCCGATGTCCGTGGCGTTCACCTCGACGAGGAAGCTCCCGTCGGCGGCGGCGTGCACGGCGGCCGAGGAGGGCCCGACGAGAACGGGGTACGTCGCCGAGGCCACGCCCGTACCGAGCAGCCAGCGCCCCTCCTGCCGTGAGGCGGGGCGGCGGTCGCGGTCGTACCAGCCGAAGCGCTCGGCGCCCTCGCGCAGGCAGGCGACGAGGTTGCGGCTGCTGAACGGTTTCCCCGAGTCCGGTTCGGTGGCGGGTTCGTTGCGTACCCGCAGCTCGACGGGGTCGATGCCGAGCGCGCAGGCCAGTTCGTCCATCGCGGACTCGAGGGCGTACATCCCGGACGCCTCGCCGGGGGCGCGCATCCAGGAGGGGCTCGGGACGTCGAGGGCGGCCACCCGGTGCGTGGTCCGGCTGTGCGGGGAGGCGTACATGATCCGGGCCGGTACGGCGGCCTGTTCCACGAACTCCTTGACGGTGGAGGTGTGGGTGGTGACCTCGTGGCAGAGGGCGGAGATCACCCCGTCGTCGTCCGCGCCGATCCGCACGCGGTGCACGGTGGGCGCGCGGTGGCCGACGACGGCGGGAAGCTGTTTCCTCGGCAGGGCGAGCTTCACGGGCCGGCCGGTGTGCAGCGCGGCCATGGCGGCGAGCACCACCTGGGGGCGCGGGGTGCCCTTCGAGCCGAAGCCGCCGCCGACGTGCTCGGAGATCGCGGTCACCCGGCCGGGGTCGATGCCGAAGACGGCGGCCAGGGTGTCGCGCACCGTGCTGGAGCCCTGGCTGGAGTCGTGGACGGTCAGCCGGTCGTCCTCCCATCGGGCGGTGGCGGCGTGCGGCTCCATCGGGTGGTTGTGGAGGGGGCCGATCCGGTACGTCGTGTCGATCCGGTTCTCCGCGTCCGCGTAGGCCCGCGTGAAGTCGCCGCGTTCGCGGACGGCGGGAAAACCGCCGTTGGCCTTCTCCGGCGTGTACAGCCCGGGGTGGTCGTCGGTGAGGACGACGTCGTGCGGTTCGCCCGCGTACTCGGTGACCACCGCGTCGGCTCCGGCCCGGGCCGCTTCGAGGCTGTCGGCCACCACCAGTGCGACGTACCAGCCCCGGTGCGGGACCCGGTCGTCCTGGAGCACCGCGAGGGTCGGGTCGTCGGGGGTGTGCAGGCGGGGCGCGTTGTCGTGGGTGAGCACGGTGTGGACGCCGGGGAGGGCGAGCGCGTCGGCGGTGCGGACGGCGGTCACCCGCCCGCTGGGCACGGTGGCCGGGACGGGCCACGCGTACAGGCAGCCGGGCGGGGTGTGCTCCGCCGCGTAGCGGGCCGCCCCGGTGACCTTCTCCCGGGCCTCGCGGCGGACGACGGGGGCACCGAGCGGCTGGGGGGCGTGGCTCATGACGGGTCCTAGGGCGGAGTCGGGGTGTACGGGGCGCGGGCGGGTGCCGACCGGTCAGGCGCCGGCCCGTCCGGTGAGTTCGGTGAGCGCGTCGACGGTCAGCCTGCGGGCGAGGTCGACCTTGAAGGCGTTGTCGCGCAGCGGCCGGGCGGCGGCGAGTTCGGCGGCGGCGGCGCGGGCGAAGGTCTCGGCGGTGGCCGGGGCGCCGAGCAGCACGGCCTCCGCCGCGGTCGCCCGCCAGGGGCGGTGGGCGAGACCGCCGAAGGCGAGGGCGGCGTGCTGGACGCGGCCGTCGCGAACGGTGAGGACGGCTGCGACGGAGACGAGCGCGAAGGCGTACGAGGCCCGGTCGCGGACCTTGCGGTAGAGCTGCGCCGAGCCCTCGGGGGCCGGAGGCAGGACCACTTCGGTGATGAGTTCGCCGGGGCGGATCACGGTGTCCTGGTCCGGGTTCTCCCCAGGCAGCCGGTGGAACCCGGTGACGGGTACGGTCCGTTCGCCCTCGGGCCCGTGGAGCACGACGGTGGCGTCGAGGGCCGCGAGGGCGGCGGACAGGTCGGAGGGGTGGGTGGCGACGCAGTTCTCGGAGTGGCCGAGGACGGCGAGGTCGCGGTGGGCACCCTCGCGCGCGGGGCAACCGGTGCCGGGGGCGCGCTTGTTGCACGGTTTGGACACGTCCTGGAAGTACGGGCAGCGGGTGCGCTGGAGGAGGTTGCCGCCGGTGGTCGCGATGTTGCGCAGCTGGCCCGACGCCCCGGCGAGCAGCGCCTGGGAGAGGACCGGGTACCTCGCGCGTACGAGGGGGTGTGCGGCGAGATCGCTGTTGCGGACGGTCGCCCCGATGCGCAGCCCGCCCTCGGAGGTGGGTTCGGTGCGGTCCAGGGGCAGCCGGGTGACGTCGATGAGGACGCCCGGCGTCTCGACGCCGAGTTTCATCAGGTCGACGAGGTTCGTCCCGCCGCCGAGGAAGCGGGCGCCGGGGTGCACCGCCACCGCTCGTACCGCGTCGGCGACGGAGGCGGGCCGCAGATAGCCGAGGGGTTTCATCGGGCCACGTCCTCGATCGCTTCGACGATGTGCGGGTAGGCGCCGCACCGGCAGAGGTTGCCGCTCATCCGCTCGCGGATCTCGTCCGGCCCGAGGGCGACGGGGCCGCCCGCCGCGAGGGCGGCAGGTTCGGTCGCGTGGGAGGGAAAGCCCTCCTCGGCCTCGGCGAGCATGCCGACGGCGGAGCAGATCTGGCCGGGGGTGCAGTAGCCGCACTGGAGGGCGTCGCGGTCCACGAACGCTTCCTGCACGGGGTGGAGTCGGCCGTTCTCGGCCAGTCCCTCGACCGTGGTGATGCGGGCACCGTCCTGGGCGACGGCCAGCAGCAGGCAGCTGTTGGCGCGGCGGCCGTCGACGAGAACGGTGCATGCCCCGCACTGCCCGTGGTCGCAGCCCTTCTTGGCCCCGGTGAGACCGAGGTGTTCCCGCAGGGTGTCCAGGAGCGTGGTGCGGTGGTCGAGCGTCACCGTCCTGGTCGTGCCGTTGACGTGGAGGGCGACGGCGGAACGGTCGGGGAGGCCGCCGGGCGCTCCGTCGTCCTCCGGTTCTCCCGGGGGGAGCCGGAGGACGGTCTCCGCGTCCTCGACCAGCCGGTGGGGTTCCATGCGCGGGTGCCTTCCGTTTCTGCCCGCCGGGACGGTGGCGGTGCGGGGCGGTCGGGTCAGCGACTGGTGAGCCGCAGCCTGATTTCCTCTTCCTGGTCCCCCGCCGCGGTGCCGACGGTCTCCACCGAGAACACCTCGCCGAGATGCCCCCGGAGCCGGTCCACGGCCCAGTAGCCGCCCTGGGCGTCGAGGGTGACCGGCCCGGCGAGCGAGGCGGGTCCGGCGGCCTCCTTCTTGGTGGAGACGTCGACGGTCGCGGACCAGACGGTCGGGCGGGGCCCGTTCGTGTCTGCGGGCGAGTCGGCGGCGGCCCGGTCGGAGGTGAAGGAGCGGCGGAGCACGTCGAACACGGTGCTCGCGTCGTCGGTCGTGCACTCGCTCAGCGAGACCAGGACGTCGTAGTTCTCCTGATGCTCGGAAGCGGTCTTGTCGCTGGTGTTCACCATGGTTCCTTTCTCGGGAGCCGGACGCGGCGGAGCCGGCCCGCTCCCAGGCTCGCCCGGCGGCCGGAAGTCGGCGACACGGATACGGCAGTCGGCGGATCGCCTGACCCGGGTCCTGCCCGGGAAGTCACCGCGTACGCGTGGCGATCACGCGCGGGGACGGCCTACAGGGTGCGGAGCGCGGGCAGCAGCTTCTTCTCCGCCCAGGAGATGAACGACTGCTGGTGCGCCCCGCCGACCTGGATGAGGGCGATCTCCGTGAAGCCCGCGTCCCGGTAGGCGCGGACCGCTTCGGTGAACTCGTCCACGTCGCTCCCGCAGGGGATCGCCCCGGCGACGTCCTCGGGCCGTACGTACGCGGTGGCCTGGTCGAATCCGTCCGGTCCCGGCAGCTCGGAGTTGACCTTCCAGCCGCCCACCGACCAGCGGAACTGCTCGTGTGCCCGGGCCACGGCGGCGCTCCGGTCGGGGTCGTAGCAGACGGGGAGCTGGCCGACCGAGGGTTTGCCGGTGCCGCCGTGGCGGGCGAAGGAGTCGAGCAGCTCGGCCTTCGGCTCGGTGGCGACGACGAGGTCCGCCAGTTCGCCCGCGATGGCGCAGGATTTCGGTCCGGAGACGGCGATCCCGATCGGCACCCGGGTCTCCGGAAGGTCCCACAGCCGGGCGTTCTCCACCTGGAAGTGGGTACCGGCATGGTTCACCACGCCTCCGTCGAAGAGGGCCCCGATGATGCGAACCGCCTCCTCCAGCATGTCCAGCCGGACCCTGGCGCGCGGCCACCCGGCGCCGATGACGTGCTCGTTGAGGTTCTCGCCCGATCCGAGCCCCAGCCGGAAGCGGCCCTCGGACAGGATCTGGAGCGTCGCGGCCTTCTGGGCGACGACCGCCGGGTGATACCGCACGGTCGGGCAGGTCACGTACGTCATGAGCGGAATGGTGGAGGTGGCCTGCGCGGCGGCACCGAGCACGGTCCAGGCGTACGGGGCGTGCCCCTGCTCGGACAGCCAGGGGAAGTAGTGGTCGGAGGTGACGGAGAAGTCGAATCCCGCGCGCTCGGCGGCGACGATGTCCGCCACCAGCTCCCGGGGGCCGGTCTGCTCGGTCATCATCGTGTAGCCAATTTTCACCATATAAAACACTTATCCGGTCATATAGCTACAAAACATGAATTCAAATGAATCACTGTCTGACGGTCCGCATCCGGGGTATCCGGCATGCATGGACGTATCGAACGGAGCCCAGGCCGCCGCATCCTCCACGCTCGCCGTATCCGGAGCGCTGGGGACCGGCCTCATCATCGCCGCGGTCGCTGTCGTGGCCCTGCTCATCGGCGCCTTCTGGTTCGGCATGCGCCGCCGCGACAAGGAGCTGCCGCCTCCGCGCGCCGACGAACAGCCCATCCCGCCGGACCATCGCTCGCACATCCAGCAGGAGAACGTGCACGGCGAGGACCGTTTCCCCGACGACGGCCACGCCCTCTCCCCCTACGAGCTCGGGGAGCGCGACAAGGGGACCACTCCGCCGGAGAGCGACCGGCCCCGTGACTGAGGGCATACGCACCGAGCGCCGGTCCGCCGACGCTCCGCCGAACGCACCCGACACGGAAGCGGCGGGTCCGGAAGCCGCGGGCGCGAAAGCAGCGGGCCCGGAAGCGGCGGGCGCGGAGAGCGGGAAGGCCGCCGACCGGCGGACCCGGATCACCGTGCTCGTCGCCCTCGCGGCGAATCTGGTGATCGCGGCCGCCAAGACCGTGGGCGGCCTCCTGTCGGGCTCTCCAGCGCTGATGTCCGAGGCGGCGCACTCGGTCGCCGACAGCATGAACGAGGTCTTCCTCCTCGCCGCACTGCGGCGCAGCCGCCGCCCGCCCGACGCGCGTCACCCGTTCGGCTACGGCAAGGAACGGTACTTCTGGTCCCTGCTGGCGGCGGTGGGGATCTTCGTCATGGGCGGCTGCTTCTCCTTCTTCCAGGGCTTCGAAGCACTGCGCAGCCACGACCAGGAGTCCCCGTCCGGTTACGCGGTCGGTCTGGCCGTCCTCGGCGTGGCGCTGGTGGCCGAGGGCACGTCGCTCGTCCGGGCCCTGCACCAGGTGCGGGGCGAGGAGGGCGGCGCGAAGGACCCCGCGCTGCGCACGGTGGTCGCGGAGGACGCCACCGCCGTGCTCGGAGTGGTCCTGGCCATGGCCGGCATGGCGCTGCACCTGGTCACCGGGAACGTCGTCTGGGAGGGGTCCGCCTCGCTGGCCATCGGGCTGCTGCTCGTCTACGTGGCCTTCCGGCTCGGGCGGGACGCCCGCGACCAGCTGATCGGCGAGTCCGCCGACCCCGCGTTGCAGAAGGAGATCGGGGACTTCCTCGGCAGCCAGGAGGAGATCGACAACGTCGAGTCCCTCCTCACCATGCGGCTGGGGCTCGACTCGGTCCTGGTGGCCGCACGGGTCGACCTGTCGCCGGGCATCGACAGCGAGGAGATCGAGCGGGTCTCCGTCCGCATCAGGGGGACGGTCAACCGGACCTGGCCCCAGGCCGACCACGTCTACCTCGACATCACCAACGCACCTCCGCGCGGCGGGGTCTGACCGAATCGTGCCGCGCCTCCTCCAGCGGCGGCCTCCGGAGGAGGCGCCGGGCGGAGCGGCTCGGGCGGTCGGTAATCGCCTCGACAGCGGGCACGGTGGTCGGGGATCCTTCGCGCGATGACGAGAATCGATGACACGCCTCCCGCGTGGGACGAGCGCACCCAGCTCACCACGTTCCTCGACTACGCACGGGAGACCGCCCGCGCCAAGTGCGACGGAGTCTCCCCGGAGAACGCCCGCAAGGCGCTCCTGCCGGGCTCAGCGCTGATGACCATGAGTGGACTGATCAACCACCTCCGCTGGGTCGAGTACTACTGGTTCCAGGTGGTCTTCCTCGGCGAGGAGGACCGGGCCCCCATGACGGACGAGGACCCCGACCGCGAGATGCGCATCGCCGTCGACTTCCCGCTCACACGACTGCTCGACGAGTACGCCGAGCAGAGCGCCCGCTACCGCGAACTGGTAGCCGGGAACGACTTGGACCAGCGGGCCGAGGGAACGATCCGCGACGGACTGCGGGTCGACCTGCGCTGGATCCTTCTCCACCTCACCGAGGAGACGGCCCGCCACAACGGCCACCTGGACATCCTGCGGGAGATGCTCGACGGCACGACCGGAGTCTGAAGGCTGCCGGCGGAAACGGCCGGACACGGCCGGGCCCCGTCGACCGGATCACATGTCGCGCTCGCGTGTTGCGGGACCGCCCCGGTCGGCCGACGCTGGTTCTGGCCCGGCGGCAGCCCGCGGACGGGCCCGCCCGACCGGACGAAGGCAGTGTGAAGATGACCGGAAGCGATCCCCGTACGCCCCCCGCCGCCGCGCCACTGACGGGCGCGGCGGCTCCCTGCTGGGTCAACCTGCTGACCCGGGACCTGGAAGCCGCACAGCACTTCTACGGCGCCGCCCTCGGCTGGACCTTCCACCCCAGCAAACTCGGGCCCGAGTTCTGCGTCGCCCGCCTGCACGGGGTACCGCTGGCGGGCATCGGCGGTGTCTCGTCCTCGTACCAGACCGCCATCGCCTGGCTGCCGTACTTCGCCGTCCCGGACGCGGACGTCGCGGCCGGGCGCGTCCGGGAACGCAGCGCGACGGTCGCGGTGGGGCCGCTGAAGCTCAACGAGGGGCGCGGGGTCCTGGCCTCCGACCTGGACGGAGCGGTGTTCGGGCTCTGGGAGCGCCTCACACCTTCCTCCGGGCGGTCCACGCCCGCGGACCGCTCGTACGCCTGGCTGCGGCTGCGCACGCGGAACGCCTTCGACGCGGCGATCTTCTACGGCGGGGTACTCGACTGGGCCAGCGGCCGCCCCGGCAGTTGCGAGGTCTCCTACGAGGAGGACGAGGTCATCGTGCGCTTCGAGGGCCGCCCGCTGGCGCGGATCAGCTCCGGCGCGGTGGAGGCCTCGCCCGATCCGGTCCTGCGCCCCCACTGGCAGGTGCAGTTCCTGGTGGAGGACGTGGCCGAGACGGCGGAGGCCGTTCGCCGGGCCGGCGGCACGGTCATCGCCCTCAACGAGGTCCGGGGCGGTACCGAGGCGGTGGTGCGCGACCCCGACGGCGCGGTCTTCGGCGTCACGGACGCCAGCAGCCCGGAGGCGGGCCTGACCTGAGTACGGCCGGGCGGCGCGTCCGGGCCGCGCGGGGTGCGCTCAGGACTCCGACGGGTCGGCCTCCTGCCGGTTGTCGCGGGCGATCGCCCACAGCGGGAAGACGAACCAGCAGACGGCGAACCACAGCGCCATACCGGCGACGAGCCAGAGCGCCAGGTGATTGTGGAGTGCCACGCGCAGGATGAGCAGCAGCGCGCTGCACATGGTGCAGAAGAGCAGAACGAGCCCGAGTATCGTCAGCCGGGCCGCCCAGGCGACGGTCTGCGGCTTCATCCGGCGGCCGGAGAGCAGCCGGTGGTAGGAGACGGGGCCGATGAGGGCCGCGGCCGTCGAGGAGCCCAGTATCACCGTGACGACGTAGATGGCCCGGTCGGCGTCGGCCAGCTCGGCGAAGCGCGGCTGGAAGACCACGGCGAGCAGGAACCCGAACAGGATCTGCACCCCGGTCTGCGCGACGCGGAGCTCCTGCAGCAACTCCCCCCACTGCCGGTCCGCGCGCTCCTCCGGGCTCTCCTGCCGTCCGTCGTCCCGTGCGACCGCCACCGTAGTTCTCCCTCGTCGACAGGCCCGGCCGGGGTGACCCCTCCGGCCGGAGTCCTACGCCTTCCCCTCCCTCGTACCAGTGAATCCTGTGATGGTCGTACCGCCATGGGGACGCTCGACGGGCCCCTCCGGCGGGTGTACGGCGGTCGTGCGCGGCGGCGTCAGGGGTGCGGGCCCGCGAGGTCGGCAGGGGCCGTCCTGGCCGCCGGGACCTCGGCTGCCCTCACCCCGTACTGGGCGGCCTGGATTTCGTACAGGGCGCGGAAGGTCCCCGGGGCCGGGGTGATCGTCCGACATCAGCGTGTCGAAGGACCCGCTCTCCACGACCTTGCCGCTCTCCAGTACGTGGATCTCGTCGGCGGCCCGTACGCTGCCGAGCCGGTGGGTGATGAGGACGACGGTCTGGCCGGTGTCGGCGAGGCTGCGGATCTGCTCGAAGAGCTGCTGTTCGGCCCTCGCGTCGAGGGCGCTGGTCGGCTCGTCCACGATCAGGACCTCACCGCCCCGGTAGTGGGCCCTCGCGATGCCGATGCGCTGCCACTGGCCGCCGGAGAGCTGGTGGCCGCCCTGGTAGCCCCGGGCGAGCAGGGTCCGCCAGCCGCGCGGGAGCCCCTCGATCAGCCGGTCCGCCCCGGCGGAGACGGCGGAGCGTTCGAGTCGCGCGGTGTCGAAGGGCTCGTCGGTGCGGCCGATGCCGACGTTCGCGGCGGCGGTGAAGGGCCACTGGTAGAAGTCCTGGCCGACGACGGCGACCCGCGACACCAGCTCCTGCCGGTCGGCCTCGCGGGCGTCGACGCCGTCCCAGAGGATGCGGCCGGAGTCCGGCTGGTACAGCCCGCACAACAGCTTGACCAGCGTCGACTTCCCGCTGCCGTTCTCCCCCACCAGCGCCACGATCCGGCCGGTGGTGAGAGTGAGGCTGAGGTTTTCGAGGGCCGGGCCGTTGTCCTTGCCCGGGTAGGTGAAGGTGACGTCCTCGAACCGGATGTGAGCCGGGTTCTCGGGCAGCGGCAGTCCGCCGACCGGGATCGCTCGGTGCACCGCCTCCTCGCAGAGCCGGTCGAGGTCGCCGACGAAGAGCGACTCCTCATGCAGGGAGTTCACCTGGAGCACGAGGCTGTCGAGGCTGGAGGAACCGGTGCGGATCGCGAGGACGGCCGTCCCGCCCACGGAGAGCGCCATCGTCCCGGTCCAGAGCAGGCCGCCGAGGGTGGCGTAGGCGACGACGGTCGCGAGACCGGTCCAGCCGGCCGCGATGAGCCCGGTCCGGGCGGCGAGCCGGGCGAGCCGGGTCTGCTCCTTCTCCGAGCTCTCCGACATGGCGCGGAAGTGCCGGAGCAGGAACGGGCCGACATGGTGGACCCGCACTTCGGGGGCGGCCTGGGTGTCGATCAGCAGGCGGCTGATCAGGTTCGAGGCGCGGGCGTGCTGCACCCAGGCGTGGAAGGAGAGGTACCGGCGGCGCGCCACCGTCAGCGCCGCCCACGCGCTGGGCACGGTCATGGCGACGAGCAGGGGCAGCAGCACCGGGTGGAGCGTGGCGAGCACCCCTGCCGCCGCGACCAGGGACATCAGCGCGTTGATGACGTTGGTGCAGTAACCGATCATGCGGCGGGCCGAAGTCGCGCCGTACTGGGCGCTGTCCAGCAGCTTGTGGAACTCGTCGTCCTCCACCGCCTCGAGCTCCACCTCGGCGGTCCGGGCGAGGTAGCGCTCGGTCGCGACGCGCTCGACCTTCGGTTCGAGGCGTCCGGTTCCGGTGGTCGACGCGGCCCGCAGCAGCGCTCCCGCCAGCGCGGCCAGGGCCACCACCACGAGCGCGGGGGCGGCGGCCCGGAGCCGGTCTGCGGTGTCACCGCTCTCCAGGAGATGGGCGAGGACCTTGTTGACGGCGACCAGGGCGACCGCCTGGACCGCGCCCCGCCCGATCTCGGCGAACGCCACCAGGCGCAGCGCCCCCGGGTCGGCCTCCCGGGCCAGCCGGACGGTCGAGAACAGCAGATACGGCATCCGGCGGATCATCGACCGCAGGTCGAGCTGGAGCACCGCGTCGTCGTGCCTGCTGAATCCCATGTCGTAGCGGAGCGGTCCGCCGAAGAGCAGTTCCTCCGACCCGGACGTGTCCTCCGGCGGTGCGGTTTTCCGGTCACGAGCGGGCCACCAGGCCGTTGGACGCTTCATGTGCCACCCCCGGGTTCACTCTCCCAGGCGGGCGCCGCTCAGGCGATGGGGAGCATCAGTTCGGGCCGGTCCCACATCACGTACGGCGGGGTCGCGGGTGCGGTGCCGGTGCGTTCGGCGCCGACGCTGCGGTAGAAGCCCTCGGAGGGCGGGTGGGAGACCACCCGGACGGCGTGGAGACCGGCGCGGCGGGCCTCTTCCCGCAGGTGCCCGATCAGGCACCGGCCGATCCCCCGTCCCTGGGCGGCGTCGGCGACGAACATGAGGTCCAGCTCACCGGTGGCTCCGCCGGAGCGGTGGGCGCCCTGCGGATGCGGATGCGGTTGCGAACCGGGGACGGGGACGGGGTCGAGTACGAGGGAGTAGAAGCCCAGCACCGGGCCGTCGGTCCCGTCGACCGCGACGAAGACCCGGTGGGCCTCGATGTAGTCGGGTCCGACGCGGTACCCCTCGACCATGGGCGCCCAGTGGCCCTCGTACGCCCGGGAGGTCCTGACCAGGCGGGTCAGGCGCCTGGCGTCCTTGGCGACGGCCCGCCTGATCCGTACGTCACCGGGGCCGGTGCTCCGCGCGTCCATGGGAGAAGTATCGCCCGGGCGACGCGCGGTGCCGGGCCCGGGCCTGCTTCCGGGCCGCCGGGCGCGCGCGTGGGCGGATGGAAAGCCAACACGTGGTTGAACGTTTCAAAACTCTTCGGGGCAGCCCTGTGGCGTTCAGCACCGAGAGCTTCCCGAGCTGAAAAACATCTGCCGGATCCGTTGTCGCCCCTCGTCGACAACGGTACCGTGACGCCGGTTTGAATCGTATCAACGTCTCGGGCAACCGACGCCAAGGAGTCGCATCATGTCCAGTCCACGGCACAGAAGTGCCATCGCCGCAGTCGCGGTCGGTGTCAGTCTCCTCGGCCTGATGCCGCTCGACGCGGCCGAGGCGCATCCCCGGTCCGGCAGCGGGGCCCGTTTTGCCGGGGACCCCTGGAACGACGCCGGCTATCAGCCCCGGCCGGGCAACTGGCGGCCGTACGTGCTCGCTCCCGAGGACCGTGCCGTCGCGCCGGTCTCCGTGTCGGCGGTCACCGTGCGCGGCGGCTCCGCCCAGGGAGCCCCCGAGGCGCTGCTCGGCAGGGGCGCCCGCCCCTTACGGCTGATCAGCACGGGCGATCGCACCCGCTCGCCCCTGGTGACACTCGACTTCGGCAAGGAGGTCGGCGGCAAGATCCGGATACGGGTGACCGGCGCCTCCCCCACCCCGCCCACGCTCCACGTCTGTTTCAGCGAGTCCCGGCAGTTCGCGGCCTCTTCGGCGCAGTCCAACGGCGGGGAGGACGCGGTGGCCCCCGGCTGCGACACCGCGAACATCTGGAACGGCTACCCGGGCCTGCCGTACACGTACGACACCGACAGCCACTCCATCGTCGTCGATCCGGCCGAACTGCCGTCGGTGCTTCAGGACAGCCGGCTGCGCGGTGGCTTCCGGTACGCGACCCTCTTCCTCGACGGGGCGGGCGGGGTCGACCTCGGCCAGGTGTCGCTCGACTTCGGCGCGGCGCCCCGGCAGACTGACCCCGCCGACTACCGGGGCTGGTTCCTCTCCAGCGACGACGAGCTCAACAAGATCTGGTACGCGGGTGCCTACACGGTCCAGATGAACACCTGGAACTCCGACACCGCCAAGAACTGGCCGTACGGGACGGGAGAGGCCGACGGCGCCGCCGCCCAGGTACCCGGCGTCGCGCCCGGCGAGGAAGTGATCTTCGACGGGGCGAAGCGGGACCGCGTCGTCTGGCAGGGCGACCTCGCCGTCCAGGCTCCGGTGACCTACCTCAGCACCCACGACGTGCGCGCGGTCGACAACTCCCTTTCCTCCCTGGCGTCCCAGCAACTGCCCAACGGCTTCGTGCCCGCCGCGAGCCTGGTGGGACAGCACAACCAGGACGAGATCACCACCTACGGCGAGTACGTCACCTGGTTCATCCGCAACCACTACGAGCACTGGCTGTACACCGGCGACACGGCGTATCTGAACAAGTGGTGGACCCGGTTGACCCGGGCGGCCGACTGGCTGGAGTCGGTGCGCGCCGAAGACCCGCAGGGGCTGATCGCTTTCGGGAACGCCGGGGCCTGCGGTCACTACGGCTACAGCGACTGCGGTCACGAGACCTATGTCAACGCCCTGTACAAACGGAACCTGGACGACATGGCCTCGCTGGCCACCGCCCTCGGCGACACCGCGGGGGCCGGTGTCTACGCCGCACGCGCCACCGAGGTCGCCCGGGCCGTCAACGCCCAGCTCTGGGATCCCGCCACCGGCGCCTACCGGCTCTCGCGTGAGATCACCGACGCGTACCCGCAGGACGCCAACGCCACGGCCGTCCTCGCCGGCCTCGCGGACGCCGACCGGTCGAGGCGCGCCATGGACTACCTGCGGCGGAACAGCTGGAGCACCTACGGTGCGCTGACCGTCTCGCCCAGCACCCCGAACGCTTCCATCAACCCCTCGTACGAGCCACTGCCCAGCGGATTCGAGGTCGGTGCGCGCCTGAGCGTCTCCGATCCCGGTCAGCAGCGGGAGGCACTGGACCTGATGCGCACGTTCTGGGGACACCAGCTGAGCCAGGATCCCGGTGGGACCTTCTGGGAGAAGGCCGACCTCACCGGAGAGCCCGGCATCAAGCAGTTCACCAGTCTCGCCCACGGCTGGGCGTCCGGCCCGACCGTCTCGCTCACCACCCAGGTACTGGGGATCGAACCGACCGGCGCGGGCTTCTCCAGTTACTCCGTCACCCCCCGTCCCGGCGGCCTCGGCTGGGCACAGGGCAGCGTGCCCACCCCGCACGGCGACATCACCGCGTCCTGGCGCACCTCCGCGAGGGGATTCACCCTGAGGACCAGTGCGCCGGGCGGGACGGTGGGCAGGCTCGCGCTGCCGACCGAGGGGCACAGGGTGTCGGTCCAGCTCGACGGCCGCACGATCTGGAACGGCAGGCGGGCGGTGGGCGGCGCTCATGTCACGGCCGACGGCACGAACATCCGTGTCGAGGGCGTTCTCCCGGGGCGCCACACCCTGACGTCCCACGACCTCTGACCACCCGCGCGCACGGCTTGCGCGTCCGGCAGCGCCCCCGCGGTTCCGGCCGAGCGCGGGGGCGTGACCGTCCCGCCGCGCGTCTACGGTTCCACGGCGGCGTCGGCGGCGAGCGGTGCGGCAGGCTGCGCCGGCCCGGTGCGGTCCCGGGGCTTTCGGCGCAGCAGCCCGGTGGCGGCCAGAACGGCCGCGGCGCCCGCCCAGACGGTCCAGCCCAGAGGTTCGTCCAGGACCAGGGCGCCGAGGACGACAGCGACGGCGGTCATCAGATAGGTGACGGTCGAAGCGACGGTCGCGCCGTCCTTGATGATCAGTTCGAAGTTGAGCAGAGCGGCGGCCCCGGTGCACACCACTCCGAGAATGATCACGGAGATCACCGAGTCGGTGCGCCAGACGACGGCCTGCAGCCCCAGGAAGGGGAAGGCGAGGAGCAGGATGCCGGTGGCGACGGCGAGTTGGCCGCCGGCCAGCACCAGCGGCGGAATGCCCCGTCCCACCAGGAACTTGCCCATGTAGGCGAAGCCGGCGCCGAAGCTGACGGAGCCGAGGAAGAAGCAGAGGACGCTTCCCCCGCTGCCCGTACCGGAACCGTTCCAGGGGGAGGCGATCAGGGCGGTCCCGGCCAGACCGAGCAGCACGCCGGCCGCCCTGGCGGCGGTGACGCGCTTCTCGGTGGCCAGCAGCAGGGTCGTGGCCAGGGTCCAGATCGGTGCGCTTCCGTTGACCACCGCGGCCACGCCGCTGGAGCCGGTGCGCTCGCCTTCGGCGTACAGGGTCCAGGGGACGGCGTTGCCCAGCAGCGCCGCCACCGTGATGTGGCCCCAGTACGGAGCGCTCCTGGGAAGGCGGAGTCCCTTGGCCCGGGCGATCGCGAGGACCACGGCGGCGCCGAGTGCCAGTCGGACGAGCACCATCTGGACGGGAGAGAATCCGTATCCGGAAATCTTGATCCACAGAAAGACCGAGCCCCAGATCAGGCTCAACGCGGCAAGCCGCGCACAGGTTGCTCTGGACATGAAAATGCCCGCCTCCGGGACGGAAGGTGTCGGATGGGCCGGCGGGATGCGCCGGGGGAAATGCCCCGCCTCCGACCCTGGCACTCCGTCCCCCGGGGGGTCCATCAACGTCTGATGGCGGGTACCGTCCAGGAAATGTGGATGGTCAGGCGGCCGATCCCATCTCCGTGACACGGCTCCGGCCGCGCACCGCCCCGGTGGCGGCCTCGCGCAGCGCGTCGAGGACGGCGGCGATCTCCGGCGCGGCCTGGCTACCGTCACGGACCGCGGCGAACACCCGGCGGCTGGGCGGCGGGTGCGCGAAGGCCCGTACGGCGACTCCGGGGCGGGGAGCGGGGCGGGCCAGCCGGGGCAGCAGGGCGACACCCAGGCCGAGCCGGACGGCGGACAGGGTGGCTTCCCAGTCGCCGATGGCGTGGGACTCGCGCGGGCTGAAGCCGGCGGCCGTGCAGGCGGCGACGCCGATGTCGTGACACATTCCGGTGGTCGCGAAGATCCACGCCTCGTCCGCCAGGTCCGCGAGCCGCAGCCCGGACCGGCCGGCCAGCGGGTGGCCTTCCGGCAGCGCCACGTCGAACGGGTCCACGCACAGCGGCTCCCGGTGGAAGCGGGTGCCCTCTCCCCCCGGGCTGTGCGCGGTGTCCGCGGAGATCACCACGTCGGTCTCACCGCGGTGCAGCATGGCGAAGCTCTCCGGCGGATCGGCCTCGGCCAGCACCACGTGCAGGGCGGGCCGCTCCTTCTTGAGGCGTGCGACCGCGGGCAGGATGAGGGCCGACAGGGTGGTGGAGAATCCGGCCACCGCCACCTGCCCGTACACGCCGCCGTGGTGCGCGGCCAGTTCGGCCCGCATCCGCTCGACCTGCTCGAACAGGGTGTCGGCGTGGCGCAGCACGATCCGGGCGGCGGCGGTGAGCCGCAGCCGCCGCCCGGCGGGCTCGGTCAGCGGTACGCCCAGCTCCTTGCCCAGGGCCGCGATCTGCTGGGAGACCGCCTGGGGCGTGAGGTGCAGAGCCTGGGCCGCCGCGGCGATGGTGCCGAGCCGGCTCAGCTCCCGGAGCACCCGTAACTTGCGCAGGTCGAGCATGTCCGCGAACTCCCCGTTCCTCGTCGCCTCTTCACCGTGGGAATGGGCCTCCCGGCGTGCGACGGCAGGAGGCCCGGTGGCCGGCTCAGACGGACCGTCCCTGGCTCTCCGCCCGTGCCGCGCGCCATTCGCCGACCGTCTTCTCGACGTCGAAGCGCCCGAGGTTGAGCGGCGGGCCGGGCGGGGGCATCCGTACGGCCTCGTCGATCTTCTCGTTGACCGCGTCGAGCAGTTCCCGCACCCGGCGCTCGGAGACCGCTTCGGTGATCGCGCGACGGACGTCCTCCGCCTCCTTGCGCAGGGCGAGGGCGGGCGGCAGGACCGACAGCCCTTCGCGCTGCATCTTCTCCTTGATCCACCAGTCCTCGTCGTAGGTGCGCCCCAGTCCGGGGAGCGGCTTGCCGAAGCCCGGCAGGGAGGCGAAGTCGCCGCGCTGTTCGGCCTCGTGGATCTGCCGGTCCACCCAGGAATCGAAGCTGACGCCAGGGGGCTTCCGTTCGGTCACGGGACACCTCTTCCGTACTCCGGCCAGGACCCTTCCACGGTACCCGGAGCCCTCTGTTCGAGCGGCGCTGTCTCGAACTGCCGGTCGGGGGTACACGACTTCACGCACCCCGCTCGGCCGGACAGACCGGCCGGAGCCCGGACCGGAGGGAGTTGACCACCGTGCGAGAGAACTGCGTACCGGACAGCGAACGGGGGGAGCGTCGATCATGACGACCGTACTGATCATCGTCGGTGTCGTCGTCCTCGCGGCGATCGCCGGGTGGCTCCTTCTGCGTGGGCGGGCGACGGGCGGCGCCGGGTTGAAGCGCCGTTTCGGACCCGAGTACGACCGGGTGCTCGCCCGCCATCAGGGCGACACCAAGCTCGCCGAGCAGGAGCTCGAAGAGCGGGTGAAGCGGCACGGGTCGATCAGCGCGCAACCGCTGTCGGCCGAGGCGCGGGAGCGGTACACCGCGCACTGGACCCGGGTGCAGGAGCGGTTCGTCGACGCTCCGGAGGACGCGGTCGCCGAGGCCGGTGACCTCCTCGACGAGCTTTCCCGGGAGCGCGGTTTCCCGGAGGCGGGCAGTGTCGAGGACCGCGCGGAGGCCCTGTCGGTCCACCACGCCACGCAGGTCGACGCCTACCGCCGCGTGCACACGGCGCGCGACGGTTCGGGCGGCACCGAGGAGCTGCGCCAGGCCCTCGTCGAGGCCCGCGCGCTCTTCGACGCGCTGCTCGGGAAGCGGACGGCCGAACCGGCCGAACGCGGCCGGACCACGGACATGAAGAAGCAGCACCACGCGAAGGGAAGTGTGACGTCATGACGTACGGATCTTCTACGAACAGTGAGCGGGTCAACGGCGAGCGGACCGACGGCGAGCGGTCCGACGGGGCGGCGGACTCCCGCCGCACGGACGACCGGACGCGGACGACGCTCTCCACCGAGCCCACCACCTCCGTCCCGGAGAGCGCCGCGGGCCCCAAGCCCGTACACGCCCCCGGGCCGGCCGGAGCCCTCGCGGGCCGTCCCGGCCGGGACCACGGTACGGGCGGCGCCGACCGCACGGGTACGCCGAAGGCGGCGGAGGCCGACCGCGCCGACAGCCTCGACGCGAAGCGGGACGCGGACCGCATGAACGGCACGGGCCGCCCGGACCTCACGGACGGTGCGCGCGACACGGACGGTGCGGATCGCACGGATCGCACGGATCGCACCGACCGCACGGATCGCACCGGAACGCGCCGGGAGACCCCCGGTACCCGCGCCGTTCCCGGCACCTCCACGTCCACGTCTGCCGTGAACGGCCCGGACTACGACGGTGCCCTGCTCGGGGGAACCGACCACGACGAGCTGGAGCGGCGGATGCGGCACGCGGTCAGCGACTTCGTGGAGGACCCGCGGCGCGCGGTCCGGGAGGCCGGCGAGACCCTCGACGCGGTCACCCAGAACCTGGTCAAGGCGCTCACCGAGCGGAGCACCGCGCTGCGCACCGAGGAGCGTCCGGACGACAAGGGCGGGCAGAACGGCGAGCGGACGGAGCAGCTGCGGATCGTCCTCCAGCACTACCGCGACCTCACCGACCGGCTGCTGAAGGTCTGACCTCGGCCCCGGGGCCCACCGGCCGGGAGCCCCACTCACCGGGGCCCCGACCCGGAACACGAGCGGCCGGGAGGAACACGGACACGCCGTCCGCGCTCCTCCCGGCCGCCGGGGCGTTTCCGGACGCCCGCCGCGAACCGGAACCGGCCGGTTCCCGAGCGCTCACTCCGTCTTGCGTCGCGCGGTGACCGAGTGGATTCCGCCTCCGGAACAGGCGGCAATCCGGCGAACCGGCCCTCCTGCGGCACGGGGGGCACCCCGGCGAACCAGCCCCCTGAGGCACGGGGGCGCCCGGTACGCGTACCTCGGTCTACACCGGAACGCCGACGGGGGCGGTCAGTTCCTTGCACAACCGCTCAACCACCGGCTCCGGCAGCCTCAGCCCACTGCGCACATAGCCGTCGAGCCCGCCCCACCGCTCCTCCATCGCGTCCAGTGCCACGTCGAGGTAGTGGGGCCGTGCCTCGATGACGGCGGACGCGATGGCCGGATCGCCGCCCGCGTCGAGGAAGCGCTGGACGGACGGGGCGAAGGCGAGGCGTACGGCGGGGTTGACCGCGAGGAACTCGGCCCGGACGGTCTCCCGGGACGCCCCCAGGATCATCAGCAGCACCGCGGCGGCCCAGCCCGTGCGGTCCTTTCCCGCCGTGCAGTGGAAGAGCACAGGCCGGGCCGAGGCGTCCGCCGCTGTCTCCAGGAAGGCGCGGTAGGCAGCCGCGGCGCCCGGGGAGAGCACCATCTGGCGGTACGTCTGCGCGAACACCTCCTCCGCCCTGCCCCCGCCCAGAGCCTCCTCGGCGGCGGCCGGATCGGCGAGCAGGGCCCTGAGCCGGGCCGGGGCGACCCCGGGATTGCCTCCCAGCACGTCGGCGACGAAGAGTCTGGCTCTCGGGGGCAGCCGGTCCGGGGCCCAGTGGCGTTCGTCGGCGGTTCGCAGGTCGACGACCGTACGGACACCGAGGGCGGCAACCGCCAGGTCGTGCTGCGGATCGAGTTCGCTCAGCTGGCCCGAACGCAGGAGGATCCCCTGTCGCACCCGCTGGCCGCGGCCCAGGGCGATGCCGCCCAGGTCCCGGAGATTGACGACGGTGGTGGCCGGGACGGCCCGGGCGGTCTGCACGATGAACTGCCTCTTTCCCGACGTTTTACGCATTTAAGTATCAACGTCGCATGTCAGAGGCGATTCGACAACGGAAAACGCCGGAGCGGACCGGCACTTCGGCGACGGGAGAGCGGCCCCGTACACACCGCTCGCGAAAGGCACCCGAGCGCGCCTCGTGCCGCCCCGGTCCCGGATCGCGCCACCGCCCCCGGCCCCCGCCGGGCCCGCTTCCGACGGCGGAATCCCGGGCCCGGATTCGGGTGCGGGCCGCCACACCCGATCGAATGAAGATCCCACGATCCGGCAGATGCCGGCCGGGCGCCCATCGGCACCGACGCCGGCACGCGCGACGTCCCGATCAATGTCGGCCCCCTACTTCCCCGGCATCGAGAGTGCGGCGAAGGAGCTGCCGGCCGGTTACGTTCAAGCGGGCCGGCGGAGGCGCGGCCCGCTCCATGGCGGGCGAACAGCGGGAAATGACGGGCACACAGCAGGAGAAGGAGTGAGGGACGCGTGACCGAGCACGGATTCGACCCGCCGCCGAAAGCCCCGCCGGAGGTCGTCGCCCGGCGCGAAGCGCAGGCCGACGAAGTGTGCCGCGCCCTGGCCCGGGCCGGCATTCCCGTCTACCGGGGAGACTTCGGAGGCGATGTCGAGGAGAGGGCCGGTGCGGAGGTCCATGTGGATCCTCTCGTCGTCGGCGGTGTGCTGGTCGAGTGGAACACGGCGGCGGAACTGACCGAGGCCGCCGTGAACCTGCTGGCGGGCGGAGTCGATCCGTCGGCCCTGCCCGACGCGATCCGCCACTTCGAGACCGTCCATGCCTGTATGCGACGCGCCCTGCTGGAGATCCTCGTCTCGGCGGGATTCCCGGCCGAGCAGGCGGACCCTCACACCTACGGGGCCGCGGTCTTCGTCAGTGACCTCTGATCCGACGACCCGGCCCCCGACGGCCTGACATCCGTCGGGTCCGTTGGGTTCCGCCGGCACCACGACCGAACGGTGCCGCCGGGACCCTACGAGGAAACGGGGACCGTTCACGCGCCGACGGCGGTGTACGGACGGCGGGACCGTGCCTCGCCGACGGCGTACGGACAGCGGGACCGTGCCGCGCCCAGGGCGGTGGACGAACACGCGGGCCGCACCGCGCCCAGGGCGGTGGACGGACACGAGGGCCGCACCGCGGCAGAGCGCGGAACTCTACCCGGCACCCCGCCAGCACTCCTTCCCACCCCTCCTGTCCACCCGGCAGCCGCCCCGACCACCCCGCGACACGCCGCGACACGCTGCGTGAACGTCCGGAAGCACACCGGAGAGGGATAGGTCACAGCAACATCCTCTGCTGGTCCCCCGACGAACTGCCCTAGCATCTGGGCATGACGGTCCTGCCTGCTGACGGGCTCCCCCTGGCCGCCGAGTTCGCTGACGCCTCCCCCGAGCAGTGGCAGACCCTCGTCGAGGGTGTGCTGCGCAAGTCGGGCAAGGACGTCACGGGTGAGGCCGCGTTGGAAGCCCTCTCCACGACGCTGGAGGACGGGCTCACCACCCGCCCCCTGTACACCTCCCGCACCGGCGCGCCCCCGGCCGGTCTGCCCGGTTTCGCGCCCTTCACCCGGGGTGGCGGACCTGCCGGGAACGCGGCGGGCGGCTGGGACGTGCGGCAGCGCCACGCGCTGACCGATCCGGTCCGGCTGAACGAGGCCCTGCTCGACGATCTGGAGAACGGCGTCACCTCGCTCTGGCTCCGTGTCGGCGGCCCCGGCGGTGTACCGGTCTCCGGCCTGGACCGGGCGCTGGACGGCGTCCTCCTCGACCTCGCGCCACTGGCTCTCGACGCCGGGGACGACTCCGCCGCGGCGGCGGCGGAACTGGTGCGGCTGTACGCGGACCGGGGGGTCGCCCCGGAGGCCGTACGCGGCGGGCTCGGCATCGATCCGCTGGGCGGGTCGGCCCGTACCGGTGACACGCCCGACCTGACCACCGCCGTCGAGTGGGCCGCACGGTGCGCCGGCGAGTATCCGGGGCTGCGGGCGGTGAGCGTGGACGCGCTGCCGTACCACGAGGCCGGTGGCGGCGTGGCCCAGGAGCTGGGCCTCTCGCTCGCCACCGGGGTGGCGTACCTCAGGGCGCTGACGGCTGCTGGGCTGTCCGTCGGGGCGGCCTGTTCGCAGCTGGAGTTCCGTTACGCGGCGACGGCCGACCAGTTCCTGACGATCGCCAAGCTGCGGGCCGCGCGCCGGCTGTGGGCGCGGGTCGCGCAGGCCTGCGGCGCGCCCGGCGCGGGTGCCCAGTGGCAGCACGCGGTGACCTCGTCGGTGATGATGACGCGGCGCGACCCCTGGGTGAACATGCTCCGCACCACGCTGGCCGCCCTGGGCGCGGGGGTCGGCGGCGCGGACGCGGTGACGGTCCTCCCCTTCGACGAGGCGCTCGGGCTGCCGGACGCCTTCGCCCGGCGGATCGCCCGGAACACCTCGACCATCCTGATGGAGGAGTCGCACCTGGCCCGGGTCGTCGACCCGGCGGGCGGCTCCTGGTACGTGGAGAACCTCACCGAGGAGCTGGCCGTCGCCGCCTGGGCGTTCTTCCAGGAGATCGAGCGCGCGGGCGGTCTGGAGGCGGCCACCGCCTCGGGTCTGGTCGCCGAGCGGCTCGCCGTGACCTGGGAGAAGCGCTCCCGCGATCTGGCGCGCCGCAAGGAGCCGGTGACGGGGGTCAGCGAGTTCCCGCACTTCGCCGAACACCCGGTGGAGCGCGAAGCGGCGCCCGCCGCCCCGTCCGGCGGCCTGCCGAAGGTCCGCCGCGACGAGGCCTTCGAGGCGCTGCGGAGCCGTTCGGACGCCCACCTCGCCACCACGGGAGCCCGCCCGAAGGTCTTCCTGGCGGCTCTCGGCCCCGCCTCGGCGCACACCGCCCGGGCCTCCTTCGCCGCGAACCTCTTCCAGGCGGGCGGCGTCGAGACGGTCCACCGGCCCGTCACCGTGGACGCCGCGACGGTGGCCGGCGCGTTCGCCGCGTCCGGTGCCGGGATCGCCTGCCTCTGCTCCTCCGACGCGGTGTACGAGCGGGAGGCGGCCGGGGTCGCCGCCGCACTGGTGGCCGCCGGAGCCGGCCACGTACTGCTCGCCGGGCGCCCCGGCGAGGTGGACGGGGTGGACGGCTACGTCTTCGCCGGCTGCGACGCCGTCGCCGTGCTCTCCTCCGTACTCGACCGACTGGGAGTGGCGTGATGCAGAACCCCGAGAACACCTCGTCGGCCGGGAGCCCCGCGAGCCCCGTCCCGGACTTCTCCGCCGTCCCGCTGGACGCGGACACTCCCCCCGCGCCCTCGGCCGACCACTGGCGGGCCGCGGTGAAGGAGTCGACCGGCAGTTCGGTGGACGACCTGCTCTGGGAGACCCCCGAAGGCATCACCGTCAAGCCGCTGTACACGGAGGCCGATCTGGAGGGCGTCGACTTCCTCGACACCTTCCCGGGCATCGCCCCGTACCTGCGCGGCCCCTACCCGACGATGTACGTCAACCAGCCGTGGACGATCCGTCAGTACGCCGGTTTCTCCACGGCCGAGGAGTCCAACGCCTTCTACCGGCGCAACCTCGCGGCCGGGCAGAAGGGGCTCTCCGTCGCCTTCGACCTGCCGACGCACCGGGGTTACGACAGCGACCATCCCCGGGTGACGGGTGATGTCGGCATGGCGGGCGTGGCGATCGACTCGATTCTCGACATGCGCCAGTTGTTCGACGGCATTCCGCTGGACCGGATGTCGGTGTCGATGACGATGAACGGCGCGGTGCTCCCCGTGCTGGCGCTGTACATCGTGGCCGCCGAGGAACAGGGCGTACCGCCCGAGAAGCTGGCCGGGACCATCCAGAACGACATCCTCAAGGAGTTCATGGTCCGCAACACCTACATCTATCCGCCGGGCCCCTCCATGCGGATCATCTCGGACATCTTCGCGTTCACCTCGCGGAAGATGCCCCGCTACAACTCGATCTCCATCTCCGGCTACCACATCCAGGAGGCCGGAGCCACGGCCGACCTGGAACTGGCGTACACCCTCGCGGACGGGGTGGAGTACCTGCGGGCCGGGCGGGACGCGGGGCTGGAGGTGGACGCGTTCGCGCCCCGGCTGTCGTTCTTCTGGGCGATCGGCATGAACTTCTTCATGGAAATCGCCAAGTTGAGGGCAGCCCGGCTGCTCTGGGCCAAGCTGGTAAGGGAGTTCGAGCCCAAGAACCCCAAGTCCCTTTCGCTGCGCACCCATTCACAGACCTCCGGATGGTCGCTGACCGCTCAGGACGTGTTCAACAACGTCACCCGCACCTGCGTGGAGGCGATGGCCGCCACCCAGGGGCACACGCAGTCGCTGCACACCAACGCGCTGGACGAGGCGCTGGCGCTGCCCACCGACTTCTCGGCGCGCATCGCCCGCAACACGCAGCTGCTCCTCCAGCAGGAGTCCGGTACCGGACGGGTCATCGACCCGTGGGGCGGCAGCGCGTACGTGGAGAAGCTGACGTACGACCTGGCGCGGCGGGCCTGGCAGCACATCGAGGAGGTGGAGGCGGCCGGCGGCATGGCGAAGGCCATCGACGCGGGCATCCCCAAGCTCCGGATCGAGGAGGCCGCCGCCCGGACCCAGGCGCGCATCGACTCGGGCCGCCAGCCCGTCATCGGCGTCAACAAGTACCGCGTGGAGACGGACGAGAAGATCGACGTCCGCTCGGTCGACAACTCCTCCGTGCGCACCCAGCAGATCGAAAAGCTGCGCCGCCTGCGGGCGGAACGGGACGAGACCGCCTGCCAGGACGCGCTGCGCGCGCTGACCGAGGCGGCGGGACGCGCCCCGGGTCAGGACCTGGAGGGCAACCTGCTGGCGCTGGCGGTGGACGCGGCACGCGCCATGGCCACCGTGGGCGAGATCTCGGACGCGCTGGAGAAGGTGTACGGACGCCACGCCGGCCAGATCCGTACGATCTCCGGGGTGTACCGCAAAGAGGCAGGAGAGTCCCCGTCGGTGGACCGTACCCGCGAGCTGGTCGACGCCTTCGAGGAGGCGGAGGGCCGCCGCCCGCGCATCCTGGTCGCGAAGATGGGCCAGGACGGCCACGACCGCGGCCAGAAGGTGATCGCGTCGGCCTTCGCCGACCTGGGCTTCGACGTGGACGTCGGCCCGCTGTTCCAGACGCCCGCCGAGGTGGCGCGGCAGGCGGTCGAGGCGGACGTGCACATCGTGGGCGTCTCGTCGCTGGCCGCCGGTCACCTCACGCTCGTCCCCGCGCTGCGGGAGGAGCTGGCGGCCGAGGGGCGCGAGGACATCATGATCGTGGTGGGCGGGGTGATCCCGCCGCAGGACATCGAGGCCCTGCACGAGGCTGGTGCCGCCTCGGTCTTCCCGCCGGGCACGGTCATCCCGGACGCCGCGTACGACCTGGTGCGGCGGCTCGGTGCCGCACTCGGGCACGAGCTGTGAGCCGCTGAACCGATGGCACCGACGATCGACATCGAGAGTTACGCCAAGGGGGTACTCGACGGGAAGCGTGCTTTCGTCGCGCGCGCGATCACCCTCGTCGAGTCCTCCCGCCCCGATCACCGGGTGCTGGCCCAGGAGTTGCTGAGCAGGCTGCTGCCGCACGCGGGCCGGGCCCGGCGGGTCGGGATCAGCGGAGTGCCCGGGGTCGGCAAGTCGACCTTCATCGACGCGCTCGGCACCCTGCTGACGGGTCTGGGGCACCGGGTCGCGGTGCTCGCGGTGGACCCGTCGTCGACCCGTACCGGCGGCTCCATCCTGGGCGACAAGACCCGGATGGAGCGCCTCGCGGTGGACCCGCACGCGTTCGTCCGCCCCTCGCCCTCGGCCGGCACGCTGGGCGGGGTGGCGAAGGCGACCCGCGAGTCCATGGTGGTGATGGAGGCGGCGGGTTACGACGTGGTGCTGGTGGAGACGGTCGGGGTCGGCCAGTCGGAGACCGCGGTGGCCCGCATGGTCGACACCTTCCTGCTGCTCACCCTGGCGCGTACGGGTGACCAGCTCCAGGGCATCAAGAAGGGGGTCCTGGAGCTGGCGGACGTCATCGCGGTGAACAAGGCGGACGGCCCGCACGAGCGCGAGGCGCGCTCGGCAGCGCGCGAACTGGCGGGCGCCCTGCGGCTGATGCACCCCGCCGACGCCGCGTGGACCCCTCCGGTCCTCACCTGCAGCGCCCGTGAGGCGACGGGCCTGGACACGGTGTGGGAGAGCCTGGAGCAGCACCGCACGCTGCTGGACTCGACGGGGCGGCTGGCAGCGAAGCGCAGCGAGCAGCAGGTGGACTGGACGTGGAGCATGGTCCGGGACGAGCTGCTGGAGAGCCTGCGCTCCCACCCGGACGTACGGGCGCGTGCGCCGGAGCTGGAACAGCGGGTCCGCGAGGGCGCTCTGACGGCCACTCTGGCCGCGGAGGAGATCCTCGCGGCGTTCCGGGGCGGCTCCGGGGGCGGGTGAGGCCGGCCGTCGGGCCCCGGACGAAGATCTGACGGTGCCAGGCGGGTGGGGAACTCCCGGATCGGGGAGTTGCGGACGCCTGCGGTGGCGCCTTCCGGTGCCGTCGCGCGGATACGTGTCCGCGGGACGGCTCCGGCGTGTCCGGGCCCCGCGCGCTCCATACCCCGCCCGGCGGGCGGCCCCGTTCCCTCCGGCCGGTCTTCGTGGTACTCTCCGAAAAAGCACCTGTGTACGTCCCCTCCGGGACGCCGGTGCCGGTTTCTCTTCACCGCTGTCGCACCTGTCGATTCACGACCCGCGATTCAGCTCTTCCCGAGCAGTTCCTCTCCTTCGGTCTTTCCGCACGCGTCGATCCGGTCCGCCACCTGCGTGACCCGCACGCCGCGACGCGACCCCCGCTCGTCGGGACACCGGTGTACGCGGTGCACGTCGAGGCGTGTACGTACCGCCTCCCGCCGCCCGCACCGGGCCCGCACCCTCTTCCGTCCTCGAAAGGACATCCCCATGACCACCACACTCGAACGCCCCGTATCCGCCCAGCACGCACCCGTCGCCGCCGCCGGTGTCCTCGACACCTCACAGGGCGGGCACGGGCTGCTGCGCGGGCCGAACGGCCACCCCGCCCCCGGCGACGTCCGCGTCCCTGCCGCGCTGATCGGCCGGTACGGGCTGCGCACGGGCGACTTCGTGAAGGGCGGCTGCGACCGGCCGGGCACGCTCACCGTCGTCGATCGCGTCAACGGACTGCCCCCGCAGGCCCTTCGCTCCCGCCCGCACTTCCACGAGCTGACACCGTTGCACCCCCGGGACAGGCTGCGCCTGGAGACCCGTGCGGGCGGCCCAGCGCCACGCCTCGTCGACCTGATCGCGCCGGTCGGCAAGGGGCAGCGCGGTCTGATCGTCGCCCCGCCGAAGACCGGCAAGACGGTGCTGCTCCAGCAGCTCGCGGCGGCCGTCGCGACGAACCACCCGGAATGCCATCTCATGGTGGTGCTGCTCGACGAACGCCCCGAGGAGGTCACGGACATGCGCCGCTCCGTGCGGGGCGACGTGCTCGCCTCCACCTTCGACCGCCCGGCGAAGGAGCACATCGCGCTGGCCAACCTCGCCGTGGAGCGGGGCAAGCGGCTCGTCGAACAGGGGCAGGACGTCGTCATCCTCCTCGACTCGCTCACCCGGCTCTGCCGCGCCCACAACAACGCCGCGGGCCCCGGCGGGCGCACGCTGAGCGGCGGCGTCGACGCGGCAGCGCTCCAAGGTCCCAAGAAGCTCTTCGGCGCGGCGCGGCTGACCGAGGAGGGCGGCTCGCTGACCATCCTGGCGACGGCGCTGGTGGAGACCGGTTCGCGCGCGGACGACTTCTTCTTCGAAGAGCTCAAGGGCACCGGCAACATGGAGCTCCGCCTGGACCGCGCGCTCGCCGACCGCCGCATCTTCCCGGCGGTGGACATCGCCCCCTCCGGCACGCGGCGTGAAGAACTCCTGCTTTCCGAGTCGGAGTTGACGGCGGTACGCGGACTGCGGCGCGCCCTGCACGGCCGGGACAGCCGGGCCGCGCTCGAAGCCGTACTGGACAAGGTGCGCCGGACGCCCGACAACGCGGCCTTCCTCCGCCAGGTACACCAGACGGTCCCCGGCGCCTGAACACGGCCCGTACGCGCCCGCTCGACGGGCCCGTCTCTGAGCTGCCGCTGGTCCGGCTGGAGCACGGGCGTGCGGGCACTGCACGCGGCCGCTTGACCTCATGTTCGGTTGAGGTCCTACGTTCGTCCCACCTGTCGCGTTACTCGGATGGTGAGGGCAGAACGATGGAGTACTCGCACAACGACCCCGAGCTGGTCCAACAGCCCATCGGTTACTGGAGCTGGGCCGCCCACAAAGCGGTCGTCACCAACATCCGCACGGGGCTTGCGGAGTTCGGCGTCACCCAGCCCCAGTGGTGGGTCCTGGCACAGGTCGCCGCCGACGGGAACGGCCGGACCCGTGCGGAGGTGACGGAAGTCCTGCAGGGCTACTTGGACGTGGGAGCCTCGCTCGCGGGCGAGATCGACGCCCTCCTCGTCCGGGGCCTGCTCACGGTCGACGGTGAGAACCGGCTTCGGCCGACCTCCGAGGGGGACACGGTGTTCCGCCAGTGCGCCCAGCGCCAGACGGCGATGCGGAAGCAGGCCCACGACGGCATCACCGACGAGGAGTACCTGGTCACCCTCAAGGTGCTGCAGCGGATGATCCACAACGTCGGAGGCGAGGCGTGGCACCACTGAGGCCCGGCCCGCCACTGCTGCGCGGCGTCGGCATGATTCCGTGCGCGGCAGAACGTGCCGGGACGCCGTCCGCCCGACCCGCATCGCCACGTCCGGCCTGGGCAAGTGAACCTGAACACCCTTCGCCGCACCCACCCGTCGAAGCCGGACGGCGATGACATCCTTGAGGACCGGCTTTCCGGGAAACCACTCCCCCGCAGGAGGCACCCGCCCATGACCCACCGTTCCGCCATCGCCCTGGCCGGTCTGCTGGCAGGCGCGGGAGCGCTGCATCTCGCGGTGCCCCGTCCCTTCGACTCGCTCGTCCCGAGCGCCCTGCCGGGAAGCCCCCGCACCTGGACGTACGCGAGCGCCGGCGTCGAACTCGCCCTCGCGGCGGGCGTTCTCGCCCCGCGCACCCGCCGTGCCGCCGCTCTCGGGGCTGCCGCCTTCTTCGTGGGCGTACTGCCGGGCAACGTGAAGATGGCGGTCGACTGGCGCCACCGCCCGGCTCCGCAGCGCGCCGTCGCCTACGCGCGCGTTCCCCTCCAGGTGCCCCTGGTGCTGTGGGCCCGCCGGGTCGCCCGGCAGGCGTGACCCGCCCGCCCGGACACCACCGACGTCACACCCGACGCACCCGGCGCACCTGTCACGCCGTCACATGGGCGAGGAACGCGGCGAGGTTCGCCTCGGTCCGCGCGATCTTCTCCTCCAGGGTGAGCGACTCGCTCAGCCGGGCGCCGGGGCCCGCGTCCTTCTTGCCCCGGACGTAGAGGGAGCAGGAGAGGTCGTCGCAGAGGTAGGCGCCCACCGAGTTGCCCTGCTGCCCGGCCTTGCCCGCCTTCGGCGCGACCATCAGGGAGACCCCGCCCGTGTGGGTGGTCAGGCACATCGAGCACATGCTCCGCCGCTGACGGCCGGGCACCGCGCCGGGGCAGCGCATCACGATGGCCTTGGCGCGCCCCTCCGACTCCGTGACGAGGTAGGCCCGGTCGGGCGCCTGGGGGTCGCGCCAGCCGAGGAAGTCCAGATCGGCCCACGCGCGGTCCGCCAGGTCGCGCGGAACCGCCAGACGCTTCGCCTCGCCCTTGCTGCAGTTCACGAACGCGGCACGGATCTCTTGCTCAGTCAGCGGATTCATGAATGACATGCTAATTTACCTAAAGCCTATAGGCAAATAGATACGTCGTTCAGGCAGAGAGGGGAAGGGTCATGGCACGCGCGGGACTCACCGCGGAACGACTCGTCCGGGCGGGGGCGGAGCTGGCCGACACCTCCGGCTTTGACCAGGTGACGCTTTCGGCGCTCGCCCGTCAGTTCGACGTCAAGGTCGCGAGCCTCTACTCACACCTGAAGAACTCCCAGGAGCTCAGGACGCGGATCGCGCTGCTCGCGCTGGAGGAGATGGCCGACCGGGTCGCCGCGGCGCTCGCGGGGCGCGCCGGGCGGGACGCGCTGGCCGCCTTCGGCAACGCCTACCGCGACTACGCCCGCGAACACCCCGGCCGCTATGCGGCGGCACAGCTCAGGCTCGACCCGGAGACGGCGGCCGCGAGCGCGGGGCCCCGGCACGCGCGGATGACGCGGGCCATCCTGCGGGGCTACGACCTGACGGAACCGGACCAGACGCACGCCGTCCGCCTCCTGGGCAGCGTGTTCCACGGCTACGTCAGCCTGGAGTCGACCGGCGGTTTCAGCCACTCCGCTCCCGACTCGCAGGAGAGCTGGGACTGGACCCTGGACCGGCTCGACGTACTCCTGCGGAACTGGACTGCCCCCTGAGCCACGTTCGCCACCCGCCGTCCTCCATCACCCGCCGTCCACCACCCGCCACACCGACCGACAGGCTGACACCCATGAGCACTCCACCGAGCACTTCGCACCGCTGGGTCACGACGCCCCTCACCGCCGCGCTCCTGCGGGGCGCCCTCGATCTGGAGCAGACCGAGCACGGCGTCCTCCCGCACCGGTTGCCCGGGTGGGCCCGCGCCCAGTACGCCGACCCCCAGCTGGCCTCGGCCGAGTCCCAGCCCTCCGGAGTCCGGCTGGCCTTCCGCACCGCGGCCACCGCCCTGGAGCTGGACACCCTGCCCACCAAGCGGGTCTACGCGGGTGCGCCGCCGCGCCCGGACGGGGTGTACGACCTGCTCGTCGACGGCCGCCCGGCGGGCCGGGCCACCGCGTCCACCGGCAACACCGTGATCGTCGACATGGCCACCGGATCTGCCGAGCACCGGCCGGGGGCGGTCGCCACGATCCGGTTCGACGACCTGCCCGAGGGCGACAAGGACGTCGAGATCTGGCTCCCGCACAACGAGACCACCGAGCTGGTCGCCCTGCGCACCGACGCCCCCGTCGAGCCGGCGCCGGACCGGGGACGGCCGGTGTGGCTGCACCACGGAAGCTCGATCAGCCACGGTTCCGACGCCGCGAGCCCCAGCGCCATCTGGCCGGCTCTCGCCGCGCGGCTCGGCGGTGCGGAGCTGACCAATCTGGGGCTGGCGGGCAGTGCCCTGCTCGACCCCTTCACCGCGCGTGCCCTGCGGGACACCCCCGCCGACCTGATCAGTCTCAAGATCGGCATCAATCTGGTCAACACCGACGCGATGCGCCTGCGCGCCTTCACCCCCGCCGTCCACGGGTTCCTCGACACGGTCCGCGAGGGCCACCCCACGACCCCGCTGCTGCTGGTCTCGCCGATCCTCTGCCCGATCCACGAGGACACCCCGGGCCCGAGCGCGCCGGACCTCTCGCAGCTGAGCACCGGCCGGCTGAGGTTCGTCGCCATGGGAAACGCCGCCGAGACCGCGGCGGGGAAGCTGACGCTCAACGTCGTACGGGAGGAGCTGGCCCGGATCGTCGAACAGCGGTCCGCCGACGACCCGCACCTGCACCACCTCGACGGCCGCGCGCTCTACGGCTCCGCCGACGTGGACGAGCTGCCGCTGCCCGACCAGCTCCACCCGGACGCCGCGACCCACCGCCTCATGGGCGAGCGGTTCGCGGCGCTCGCCTTCGCGGCGGGCGGTCCGTTCGCGGGGCCGCGCGCGTGACATCAGCGGTTCGCCGCCCGGGCGCCGCACGGGGGGGGGCACGCGGGGTTCTTCCACCCGCGTGCCCCCGTGCCCCGAGCGCCCGTCGCTGCGTGCGGGCCGCTCGTGCGGGTTCAGCCCGCGGCGCCCAGCACCGTCGAGACGAGGGCCTTGGCCTCGTCCTGGACCCGGCTCAGGTGGTCGGGGCCCTGGAAGCTCTCCGCGTACACCTTGTACACGTCCTCCGTGCCGGAGGGGCGGGCGGCGAACCAGGCGCTGTCGGTGCAGACCTTGAGCCCGCCGATGGCCGCGCCGTTGCCCGGTGCCTCGGTGAGGACGGCGGTGATGGCCTCGCCCGCGAGGGTGTCGGCCGTGACCTGCTCGGGCGAGAGCTTGGCCAGGACCGCCTTCTCCTGGCGGGTGGCGGGGGCGTCGACGCGCGCGTAGGCGGGGTCGCCGAAGCGGGTGGTGAGCTCCGCGTAGTGCTGCGACGGGGTGGAGCCGGTGACGGCGGTGATCTCGGAGGCCAGCAGGGCGAGCAGGATGCCGTCCTTGTCGGTGGTCCACACCTGGCCGTCGCGCCGCAGGAACGAGGCACCGGCGGACTCCTCGCCGCCGAAGCCGAGGCTGCCGTCGAAGAGGCCGTCCACGAACCACTTGAAGCCGACCGGCACCTCCACCAGCGGACGGCCGAGGTCGGCGGCGACCCGGTCGATCATCGAGGAGGAGACCAGCGTTTTGCCGATGCCGGTCCCCGCGGGCCAGCCGTCGCGGTGGGTGTAGAGGTACTGGATGGCGACGGCCAAATAGTGGTTCGGGTTCATCAGCCCGCCGTCCGGGGTGACGATGCCGTGCCGGTCCGCGTCGGCGTCGTTGCCGGTGGAGATGGCGTACGCGTCGCGCTGGGCGATGAGCGAGGCCATGGCGTACGGCGACGAGCAGTCCATCCGGATCTTGCCGTCCCAGTCCAGCGTCATGAAGCGCCAGGTGGGGTCGGCGAGCGGGTTGACCACCGTGAGGTCGATGCGGTGGGTCTCCGCGATGCGGCCCCAGTAGCCGACGGACGCGCCGCCGAGCGGGTCGGCTCCGATCCGGATGCCCGCGTCACGGATCGCGTCCAGGTTCAGTACGGACGGCAGGTCGTCGACGTACCCGCCGAGGAAGTCGTGGCGCCCGGTCGTCCCGGCGGCCAGCGCGCGGGCGTACGGAACGCGGCGCACCTCCTTGAGCCCGCCCGCGATGAGCTCGTTGGCACGGTCCTGAATCCAGGAGGTGGCGTCCGAGCCTGCCGGTCCGCCGTTCGGCGGGTTGTACTTGAACCCGCCGTCGGCGGGCGGGTTGTGCGACGGGGTGACGACGATCCCGTCGGCCAGTCCGTCCGTCCGGCCCCGGTTGTACGTCAGGATCGCGTGCGAGACCGCCGGGGTCGGGGTGTAGCCGTCCTCGGAGTCGATGAGGACGGTGGCGCCGTTGGCGGCGAGCACTTCCAGGGCGGTGACCCGGGCGGGCTCCGACAGCGCGTGGGTGTCCACGCCGAGGAACAGCGGCCCGTCCGTGCCCTGCCGGGTGCGGTACTCGCAGATCGCCTGGGTGGTGGCGGCGATGTGGTCCTCGTTGAACGCGGTCGCGAGCGCGGAGCCGCGGTGCCCTGACGTGCCGAAGGCCACCCGCTGGCCGGGCTCGGCCGGATCGGGGTGGAGGGCGTAATAGGCCGTCACCAGCTTTGCCACGTCGACCAGATCGTCGGAAGCTGCCGGTTCGCCGGCCCGTGCGTGCACCATCGGTTCTCCTCGTTCGTCGGGGGTGATCGTCCGCCCTCCGGCCGGGGCGGTGGCCCGGCCGGAGCATGTTGATCGAGTCCACCTCGCGCAGGAAGGTCAGCGCCTGGTCGGCCCCCAGCTCACCAGCGCGCGCCATGAACGCCCGGATGTCCTTGGGC
>NZ_JBSFHV010000023.1:0-133250 GCF_053597235.1 Streptomyces sp. NPDC001493 | reverse complement strand
CCCGGTCGAAGCGGGTTTCGCTTTCCAGTTCTTCGCTTTCGCGTTTCCCTTTCCGGCGAGTCCGACTCTATCAGATCCTTTCGGGCCTGATTCCCAGTCAGTGGGGCTTGTCTGACGGGCCGTTGTGGCCCTTCCGACGTCCCAAACTCTAGCGGTTCTTCCCGGCGGCTCATAATCGGGCCTTCGAAATGAATTCCGGCATGCCGAAATTATCCCGAGTGGGAGTTCGTGCTGAGTTTGGTTGCCGCTGTCCGCGGCGGGATCGGCTGCCCCGGAACCTTCCGGCTCCTTGACAACTCGGAGAACTTTACGGATCGGGAGGTGCCGTGTCAACCCTGGCCGGTGAGGCCGTGCGAGCTCGGCGGCAGCACCGTCCGGGGCGCGCTCGGGAGACTCGGACTCGGGAGACTCGGGAGACTCAGGAGAGGTCGGTGAGCCGGCCGTCCGCGTCCGGCTGAGCTTCCTCCACCCGGCGCAGCAGCCGGATCAGGAGATCGCTGAGGACCCCGCGTTCGCCGCTGGAGAGGTCCTGGAGGACGTCCTCTTCGAAGACGGTCGCCATGCGCATCGCCTCCAGCCACTTCGCGCGGCCCTCGTCGGTGACCTCCACGATGACGCGTACCCGGTTGTTCTCGTCCCGGTCGCGGGTGACGAGGCCCTCGGCCGCCATGCGGTCGATGCGGTGGGTCATGGCGGCGGGGGTGAGTCCGAGGCGCTTCGCGAGTTCGCCGGGGCCGAGGCGGTAGGGGCTGCCGACGAGCACGAGGGTCTTGAGAACCTCCCACTCGGCGTTGCTGATGCCCAGGGCCGCGAGCTGTCTGCCGTACGCGACGTTCATCCGGCGGTTGAGCCGGCCCAGGGCCGAGACGACCTGTTCGACCTGCGGGTCCAGGTCGCTGAATTCGCGCTGGTAGGCGGCGATCTGCTCGTCGAGGCTCAGCTCGTCGGGATCGAGCTCGGGGGTTTCGGACATGGCGGGCAGTATCGCATGCAAGTCCACACCCTTCGAAGTCCTTCAAGGTTCATTGTTGAAGTTCTAACTTTAGTGCTAAAGTCTTCGGGTCTGTGTAGTTCGGGGGCGCACTGTGTTGCCCCGTGATCGTGGGGTAGGTGAGTGTGACCAGGGAGATGGGCGCAGCGCTGCGGCGGATCCAGCTGGGAAGCGCGCTGAGCGCGTTCGGCACCGGTTTCACCGTTCCGTATCTGTACGTCTACGTGGCGCAGGTACGGGGTCTCGGTGCCGGTACGGCGGGAGTCGTGCTGGCGGTCTTCGCCATGGCAGCACTGGTCGTCCTGCCGTTCACCGGACGGGTCATCGACCGGCGCGGTCCGCTCCCGGTGCTCATGGGTGCCTCGGTCGTGGCGTCGGCCGGCGTCGCGTCGCTGGGCTTCGCGGGCGGGGTGACGGCGGCGGTGGCGTCGGCCGCCGTGCTCGGGGCGGGTGCCGCCGTCATGCAGCCGGCGCTGGCCACGCTGCTCGTCCGCTCCTCCACCAGCACGACCCGTACCCGCGCCTTCGCCATGCAGTTCTTCCTGCAGAACCTGGGCATGGGCATCGGCGGGCTGGTCGGCGGGCAGATCGTCGACACGGACCGGCCGGGGACGTTCACCCTGCTGTTCGTGATCGAGGCCGTGATGTTCCTGGTGCTCGGCGCCGTCGTGAGCACCGTGCGGCTGCCCCATGTCCCCGCCGTGTCGGGTTCCGTCGACGGGGTCCGTACCGCCGCGGCCGGACCGGGCGGGCTGCGGGCTCTGGTGTCGCACCGGGCCATGGTCCAGCTCTGCGTCCTGGGCTTCGTGGTGTTCTTCGCCTGTTACGGCCAGTTCGAGTCGGGGCTCGCGGCGTACGGCACCGAGGCGGCCGGAATCGAGCCGTCCGCGCTGGGCCTGGCACTGGCCGCGAACACCGCCGCCATCGTCGTCGCGCAGTTCGTCGTGCTGCGGCTGGTGGAGCGGCGCAAGCGCAGCCGGGTGATCGCCGGAGTCGGCCTGATCTGGGCCTTCGCCTGGGTCGTGGCCGGTTACGCGGGCCTCGGGCACGGCAGCCAGACGATGGCGACGGCCGCGATGATCTCCACGTACGCCCTCTTCGGGCTCGGCGAGTCGATGCTGTCGCCGACCGTCGCCCCGCTCGTCGCCGACCTGGCGCCGGAGTCGATGGTCGGGCAGTACAACTCGGCGTTCGCCCTGTGCAAGCAGCTCGCGCTGGCGGTCGGACCTGCCGTCGGCGGTCCGATGGGGGCCTCGCTGCACGCCCCGTACATCGTGACGTTCGTCGTGGTGTCGCTGGGGATCACGGTGCTGGCGCTGCGGCTGGGCCGACGGCTCACCCCGGTGCAGGACCAGCCCTCGCTCGCGGTGCACTCACGGGTGGTCGCGGTGTCCGTGCCGGAGAGCGCCGTCCCCGTACCGGTGGCGACCCTCTGAGGAGACGGGTCCGCGCCCGTCACCGGGGCAGTGCGAACTCGCACCAGACGGCCTTGCCGCCGTCGGGGGTGCGGCGGCTCCCCCAGGACGAGGCGACCGCCGCGACGATCGCGATGCCGCGTCCCGACTCGTCCCCGGGCTCCGCTCTCCGGCGGCGCGGCAGGTGGTCGTTCCCGTCCGTCACCTCGATGATCAGCCGCCGGTCGGTGCGCCGCAGACCCAGGCGCGTCGGCGGGGTGCCGTGCTGGAGCGAGTTGGCGACCAGCTCGCTCGCGGCGAGCACCCCGCGGTCGCGCAGGTCGTCCGGGAAGCGCCAGGAGGTCAGCACCCCGGTGGCGAAGGCACGGGCACGCGGAGCCGCCTCCACGCCCCCGAGCAGATCGAGCGAGGCGTTGTGGAACAGCTCCGCGTCCGCTCCCTTGCGGGCGGGGTGCTGGACCACCAGGACCGCCACGTCGTCGTCGTGCTCGGCGGTCACTCCGAGGGAGCGGATCAGCCGGTCGCAGACGACCTGCGGGGAACCCTTCGCGCCGGACAGCGCCCGGCCGAGCGCGGCCACCCCCTCGTCGATGTCCTCGCTGCGGCGCTCCACCAGGCCGTCCGTGTAGAGGACGGCGGTCGAGCCGGGCGGCAGCGCGATCGTGCCGGAGGTGTGGATCCAGCCGCCCGTACCGAGCGGGGGGCCGGTCGGTTCCTCGGCCACACGCACGGTCCCGTCCTCGTCGGACACGAGGATCGGCAGGTGCCCGGCGGAGGCGAAGACGAGGTGGCCCTCGTTGGGATCGTGCACCGCGTAGACGCAGGTGGCGATCTGGGTGGCGTCGATCTCGGCGGCCAGACCGTCGAGCAGCTGGAGCACCTCGTGCGGGGGCAGGTCGAGGCGGGCGTACGCACGCACCGCCGTACGCAGCTGGCCCATGACGGCGGCGGCACGGACCCCGCGGCCCATCACGTCGCCGATGACGAGGGCGGTACGGCCGGCGCCCAGGGTGATGACGTCGTACCAGTCGCCGCCGACCGCCGCGTCCGTGCCGCCGGGCTGGTAGGTGGCGGCGATCCTGAGGTCGTCCGGCTGTTCCAGCTCCTGCGGGAGCAGCGAGCGCTGGAGGGTGACGGCCATCTCGCGGTGGCGCCGTTCGCTGGTGCGGAGGCGTTCGGCCGCCTCGGCGTGGTCGGTGACGTCGGCGGCGTGCACCAGCACACCGCCCCCGCCGCGCGGCCCGCCGTCCGGGGATTCGGCGCCGTCGGTGTCCCAGGGAGCGACGGGGGTGCAGGTCACGGTGTACGAGCCGCCGCCGAGGGTCCGGCGCGACTTGACCGTACGCGGGGTGCCGCTGCGCAGGACCTGGTCCATCAGCGGCAGCACGCTGAGTTCGGCCAGCTCGGGCATGGTCTCGGCCGCGGGCGCTCCGCAGGCGCGGGGGCCGAAGGCCGTCTCGTAGGCGGCGTTGACGTACGCCACCCGGTGATCGGGGCCCTGGAACAGCGCCACGGGCGCGGGGAGCCGGCCGAGGATCTCGCGGGCGGGCAGGTCGTCGAGGATCGGCACGGCACCGGATGCACCGGAGGACGCACCGGCGGGGGTGCTGTCGGACGGTGAGTTGCCGGACGTGGTGTCGGACGGGCTGCCGGCCGTGGTGTCGGGGCGCGGCGGCGGGCCGGTGGGCGACGGCTCGTCGGGGGCTTGCGGGACGGCGGCGTCACCCGGTGCGGCGGTGCCCTCCGACCGTGCGTACTCGGCCCGGGCGGCGGGGACGGAACCGCGGTCGTCCCGGGCTGCGGCGCGACGCTGCGTTCCGGGAAAACGGGCGCTCCAGCGCGTGAAGTTCACGTATCTCTGGCCTCGTATGTCGGTCTGGTCCGCTCGGGCTGGCTGCTTCTGCTGCATCTGCTGCGTCTGTGCTCCGCGTCCGCCACGTCGTCGGCCGTGCGGCGGTGCGCCGGTGCTCACACGTCCGCCGCATCCGGTTCGGCGTCCTCGGCCGGGGTCAGGGGCGGGGGCGCGGCCCGGGGGAAATCACGGCAGGGCCTTGTCGTGCTGACGATGCGACGTCGCGGTTCACCGGCGGCCGCGCAGGTGCCCGCCGGGGGTCGGGCCGGCGTTCACCTCCGGTCGCGGCCGACCGGGTCACTCTGTGCAGATGTGGACGTACCTATGGTCACACGTCCAGTGTGACGGAGCGTACTGACAGTCGTCATTCGGCCGTCGGTACGGGTCCGCGGCACGTCCGTCCGCCCGGTGCTTCCGGACGGGGTGACGCATGCGCCTGCCCCGGGCGTTCCGGGGCCGAACAGGGTGGCGTGCTCGTGCTCGTACCGACGCGGTAGGGCGGCGGTCCGGCATCGGTACGACGGGATCTCGTGCATCCCCGGAAAGAGGGACGGCGGTGGACCCGTACGTGAGGGGCCGGGGGTCAGCCCGGCGGCTCGTGGGGTTCGTGGGGTTCGTCGCCGGTACCGGGGGGCCGACGGGGAGGCGGAGTGCGCTGGGCGCCCGCGCCCCCGGCCGCCAGCTCGAACTCCGCGCGGGGATGCTCCAGCGACCCGAGGGAGACGATCTCGCGGGTGAAGAGCCCGGACAGGATCCATTCGGCAAGGACGCGCGCCTTCCGGTTGAAGGTCGGTACCCGGCTGAGGTGGTAGGCCCGGTGCATGAACCAGGCGGGGTAGCCCTTGAGCCTCCGCCCGAAGACGTGGGCGACTCCTTTGTGCAGGCCGAGGGAGGCCACCGATCCCGCGTGCGCGTGCCGGTAGTCGGTGAGCGGGCGCCCTTCGAGAGCGGCTGCGACGTTGCCCGCCAGGACCTTCGCCTGGCGGACGGCGTGCTGGGCGTTGGGCGCGGTCACGGCACCCGGGTCCGGCGCCGTCAGGTCGGGGACGGCCGCCGCGTCGCCCGCGGCCCAGGCGTGCCGGGTACCGGCGATCCTGAGGTCGGCGGTACAGCGCAGCCTGCCCCGCCCGGTGACCGGGAAGCCGGTGGTGGCGACGAGCGGCGCGGGCTTCACCCCGGCCGTCCAGACGAGCGTGCGGGTGGGGAAACGGGAGCCGTCGCTCAGTACGGCGACGCGGTCCTCGCAGGACTCCAGACGGGTGCCGAGACGTACGTCGACGTTCCGCCCGCGCAACTCCCGCACGGCGTACGTGCTCATGGCCTCACCGACCTCCGGGAGGATGCGCCCGGCCGCCTCGACGAGAATCCATCTCAGGTCGTCGGGACGGATGTTGTGGTAGTACCGCGCGGCGTAGCGGGCCATGTCCTCGAGTTCGGCGAGTGCCTCCACCCCGGCGTACCCCCCGCCGACGAAGACGAAGGTGAGAGCCGCGTCGCGGAGGGCCGGATCGCGGGTGGCCGAGGCGATGTCCATCTGTTCGAGGACGTGGTTGCGCAGCCCGATGGCCTCCTCCACCGTCCTGAAACCGATGCCGGACTCGGCGAGTCCGGGAACCGGGAGCGTCCGCGCCACGGAGCCGGGGGCGAGGACCAGCTCGTCGTACGGCATCTCGACCGCACCGTCGCCGTGTTTGCCGGTGGCGAGGGTGCTCACGGTGGCGGTCCGCTCCGCGTGGTCGATGCGGTGCACCTCGCCGATGACGATGCGGCACAGGCCCAGGACGCGGCGGAGCGGGACGACGACGTGCCGGGGCGAGATGGAGCCGGCGGCCGCTTCGGGGAGGAACGGCTGGTACGTCATATAGGGGTCGGGCGTGACGACCAGGATCTCCACCTCGCCGCTTCTCAGCCCGCGCTTCAGCTTCCTCTGGAGGCGCAGCGCCGTATACATCCCGACGTAGCCTCCGCCGACGACGAGAATGCGCACACCTGGCCTGCTGCCGGGGGCCGTTCCCCGGGAATCTGGAGCCATCACCACCCCATGACGCAACGGAGTCGCGGGTTTGTCCACAGGCCCTGCAAATTGTGTGACCGCCAAGCTCCGGCGCGCGGGCTCACTACCCGTCAGGTAGGACAGGGCAGCCCCGCAGGTCAGGCGGGGAAGGAGGGGGCGCGCGCAAGGGCTGAAACAGGAACGATCGGGTCCTTGCTCCGATCGAGGGGCGCTCCGTGCGGAACTGCCCCTTCTGAATTGCCCCCCGCTCAACTATGTTCGTAGCCGATCGGGGTGGGGGATGGGGAAGTTCGACACCCCTCTTCTCCGGTCCACATGGTGGGGAAGTCTCCGGGGGGAGACGTCATAACCGGGGGAAGTCATGCACATTCAGGATTCGCATGGGCAGGTTGCCGTCCCGGCCTCGGCCGAGGCCGTCGCACGGCTCAGCACACCGGGAGGGCTCGCCGTCGTCGAGTCGTCCCGCCCGACCGGCGGAGCGGGCTCCGGCCCGGGTACGGCCGGCGGAGTCGTCGCGCCGATCGGTTCGGCGACCGGTTCGGTGACTGGTTCGGCAGCCGGTTCCGTGCCGGGTGCCGCCGCAGGAACGCCGGCTCGTTCGGCGCCGCTCCGCGTGGACGCGCAGCGGAATCTGGAGCACGTCCTGCGCGCGGCGCGGGAGGTCTTCGGTGAACTGGGGTACGGCGCCCCGATGGAGGACGTGGCCCGCCGCGCGCGGGTCGGGGTGGGGACCGTCTACCGCCGGTTCCCCAGCAAGGACGTCCTGGTACGGCGAATAGCCGAAGCCGAGACGGCTCGACTGACGGAGCAGGCACGAGCCGCGCTCGGCCAGGAGGACGAGGCCTGGTCCGCGCTCTCCCGTTTCCTCCGGACATCGGTGGCGTCCGGGGCGGGCAGGCTGCTGCCGCCGCAGGTGCTGCGCGTCGATGCCTCCTCGAAGGGCGAAGAGGCCCTCCGCGCCGCCGGGGACGGCGGGGACGGGACGCGGGTGCCGCAGCAGCGGCAGGTCGCGGCTCCGACCGAGCTCCGCCCGGCGCCCCAGCACACGGACGGAACGGCGGTCGAAGAGAACTCGGGCACGCGCGAGTTGCTCGACGTGGTCGGCCGACTCCTGGAACGTGCCCGGGACTCCGGCGAGCTGCGCGCCGATGTGACGGTGGCCGACGTTCTGTTGGTGATCGCCACCTCCGCGCCCTCCCTGCCGGACCCGGCCCAGCAGTCCGCCGCCTCGGCACGGCTGCTCGACATCCTGCTGGAAGGGCTGCGTTCGCGGCCTGCGTGAAGGCGAAGGTGAGGGGAGCGTGAGGGGGCCGAAGCGAGCCGGTGGGCCGGTGAACCGGTGAGCCTTCGAGTCGAGGAGCCGGTGGGCCGGGGTCACGGCCCTCGGCGGCTCCGGCCGGCCGGGGGCGGACCCGTCCCGTTCGGATGACCTCTCGCGCTCCCATTCGGTCGGACACCCCGGACGAGTGGAAGGTGGGGCTGAACCAGCGCGCAGCGCAAGGGCCGTGTGGCAGTGTTGCCCGGAATCGGGTTCACGCCAGGTACGGGGGCTTCCGCGATGAGCGGTGACGGCACACGGGAAGAGCCGCTCGACGGCATCTCGACCGAGGGCGGCGCCGAGGAAGAGACCGTCCCCGCGCCACGCCAGGCCCAGGTTCCTCCGCAGGGTGGCACGGAGAGGCTGTCCGGCAGGGGTTCGCTGGAGACGGGCTCACCGGGAACCGGCCTGTCGGGAACCGGCCTGTCGGGAACCGAATCGCCCGGCATCCGTTCGGCAACCGTCCCGGGAGTACCGGGAGTACCGGCCCTGCCGGAGCACGGTGGGGAGGCTCCGGCGGGGAGCGGCGGCGGCACCGTGCTGCCGGGCCCCTGGTCCGTACCCCCGCAGCGCACCGGGCGGGGGGCCGCGAACGGGCTCACCGTGTCGGACGCCGAGCTGATCAGGGGGATGCGGTCCGGTGACGACCGGGCGTACGAGGAGTTGTTCCGGCGCCACTCCGGCGCCGTCCGACGCTACGCGCGCACCTGCTGCCGGGACGCGCACACCGCGGACGACCTGACGGCCGAGGTGTTCACCCGGACCCTGCAGGCGGTACGCGGCGGAAAGGGGCCCGAAGAGGCAGTCCGCGCCTACCTCATGACCGCGGTCCGGCATGTCGCCGCCGCGTGGACGAAGAGCGCGAAGCGCGAACATCTGGTCGACGACTTCGCGGTGTTCGCCGCCGGGGCGGCGCGTACCTCCGAGCTGTCCGACGACGACACCCTCGACCTGGGCGCCGACGTCCGGGCGATGCACGAGGCCGAGCAGTCCATGGCTCTGCAGGCGTTCCGCAGTCTGCCGGAGCGCTGGCAGGCCGTGCTCTGGCACACCACCGTGGAGCAGGAGTCGCCGAGCGAGGTCGCCCCGCTCTTCGGGCTGTCCGCCAACGCCACGGCGGTGCTCGCGGGCAGGGCCCGGGAGGGGCTGAAGCAGGCCTACCTCCAGGCGCACGTCAGCCAGGCGCTGGTGGCGGGTGGTGACTGCGCACGGTACGCGGACCGGCTCGGCGCGTACGCGCGGGGCGGCCTGCGGATGCGGGCGGAGCGCGGACTCCGCAAGCACCTGGACGAGTGCGCCAGATGCCGGGTGGCCGCCGGTGAGTTGCAGCAGGTCAACGCGGGGATTCCCGCGCTTCTGCCGGTCGCCGTCATCGGCTGGTTCGCCGCCGCGTACTCGCTCAAGGCGGCGGGAGTCGTGGCGGGCGGCACGCTGGGCCTCGCCGGGGCCGGGGCGGCAGCCGCCGCGACCGGGACCGGCACGACGGCCTCCGGCGCGGCCACGGGAGCAGCCACCGGCGCGGCCTCGGCGGGCGGTACGGCAGCGGGCGGTGCTGGTGGCGGTTCGGCGGCCGGAGGCGCTGTCGCGGAGGGGCTCGGCGCGCCGGTCAAGGTGGGCGTCGCGGCCACGGTGGCCATCGCGGCGGCGGCCGGACTGGTGTGGGCCCTGGCCGGCGACGACCAGCCGGAGCCGGTGGCCAAGCCTCCGGTGGCGGTGGCCTCCATTCCGTCCGCCGCCCCCTCGCCCGAGCCGCCCGCCCCGACGCCGCCCCCCTCACCCGCACCCCCGGCCGTGCCGGAGCCCTCCCCGACGGCCGCGCCGCCCCCGCCCGCCCCGAAGCCCTCCCCGAAGCCCGCCGTCCCGGCCGCACCCGCTCCGCGTACGCCGTCGCCCACCCCGCCCGCCGAGGAGCCGCCCGCCCCGGAACCCGCCCCCTCTCCGACCGGGGTACCCGCGCCCAAGGCGCCCGCGCCCGAGGTCTACCGGTTCGACGAGCTGCGCTACGACCTCCTGGGGGACGGGTCCGGGCCCACGGTGAAGCTGCGCGGGAGCAGCCCGATCTGGCAGCGCCGGAACCTGTCGATCGCCTCCACCCCGTACGCGCACGGTGTGACGGTGAGCGGCCATTCGTCGGTGACCGTCCTGCTGGACGGGCGCTGCACCCGCTACGAGGCGATGGCCGGGATCGACGACCTGGCCCTCGGCCTGGGCGCGGTGCGCTTCTCCGTCCTCAGCGGGGAAGGCCGCGAAGGCGACGCGGGGAGCGGAGACGGCGCGGAGGGTGGAGACGGCGCGGGCGCGGTGCTGTGGACCTCCGGGACCGTACGGGCGGGCTCCCCCGCCGTACCGGTGAGCGTTGCGTTGGACGGGCTGACGGCGGTGCGCCTGGTCGTCGAGTCCGCGCGGCCGTTCGGCGGGGTGACGATGGCCGACTGGGCCGATTCCCGGTTCACCTGCGGGTAACGCGACCCGCTCACGACACTCCCTACGGGGCACCCGCTCCCACCGCACCGCACCGCACCGCACGAGAATCACCGCACGAACGGTGTCCCGCACGCAGCGTCGGCAGCCCTCACGCCTGGAGGGAGCGGCGCGCGACCGGCAGGACGCCTCCCGCGACGGCCCGGCTGCGTGGTGCCGCCGTACCGGTCCAGCAGGTACCCCGGCGGCCCATCAGGCGGCGGAGCCAGAGTTCCGTGGAGGCGAGGTCGGCGAGTCCGTCGAGGGGCAGCGGTGCTCCGTCGGCGGCCGCGCGCAGCGCCTTGCGGACCACGCGGGCCTCGATCAGTCCGGCGTCGGCGAGCAGCGGGGCGTCGAACAGGTCCAGCAGCTCGGGGAGCGCCAGGCGGAGTCCGGTGCGGTTCGCCTCCGTCGACCGCGCCAGCGACGGGGCGCCCCAGCCGGTGGGCAGTTCGTGGATGCCCGCGCCCGACAGGACCCGGCGCAGAATCGCGGCGCGCGCGCCCGGCTGGACCCGGAGCGACTCGGGCAGGGCACGTGCCGCCCTGACCACCTGGTTGTCGAGGAAGGGCGCGTGCAGCCGCTGGCTGCGGATGTCGGCGGCCTGCTCCAGGATGCGGTGGCCGGCGGCGGCGCGGGCGAGGGCCGCGCCCGCTCTGGCCTGGCCCGGGCGCTGTGCGGTGGCGGGGCGGATCGCCGCCTCCTGGAGCCGGACCGCCACCTGGGCGAGCGCCTCCCCGGTGAGCCAGCGCGCGGCAGGTCCGGGCCGGGACCAGGTGAGGGCGGCCAGTGAGGCGTCGGCGGGGGTGCTGCCGCGACCGGGGCCGTCGAGGCCGGAGGCGGGGTACCGGTTCGCCTCGGGCAGCAGCCCGGCCGCCGTCTCCAGGCCGGTGCGGTAGGAGGTTCGGGCCAGCCTGCGGGCGGCCCGGTAGACCGCGAGCGGCACGAACAGCGAGTGCCCGGAGGCGCCTTCGGCCCGGGTGAGCGCCGCGACGGGTCTCATCAGGTCGCGGCGGCGACGGTCCATGAGGAGGTCGGCCAGGCGGGCCGGGTGCGCGTCGAGCACCTGCCGGGCGCCGTACCCGACCAGGTGGTCCGCGCTGCCGGCGGCGAGACGGCGGCGGTGGCGTTCGGCGACGACGAGGGAGGGCGCCGGTTCGTCGGTGATCACCGCGTTCTCCACCGAGAGGTCCGCGTAGGGGAGGGCTTCCTCGCCCGCGGGGACCACCACGTGGTGCAGACGCGGGTTGGCGGCGATGGCGCGGGCGCGGGCGAGTTCGTCCTCGTCGCCGCGGGTGGTGAGGTCGTTGAAGGTGACGGCGAGGAGCCGCTCCCCCGCGCCGGTGCCGTGGCCGAGGACCGTACCGGGGAGGCCGGGCAGTCCGGCGGCGAGGAGGGCGAGAGTCGCGGAGGCACTGCCGCCGGAGAGGTCGGCCCCGATGCCCGGGACCGGCCCCCGGCCCCGGGCGGCACGGCGGTCGGCGGGTCCCATGCCGGGTACGGGCCCGGGGTCCTGCGGCCCGGCCTCCGGGGCGTGGCGGGGGGCGGTGAGCCGGGCGCGTACGGCTTCGACGAGGGCGTCCCGTACGCCTTCCACCGCGTGGACGGGGTCGGCCTGCGGGGCGGCGACGGCGAGGGAGGCGACGGGTTCGTACCCGGTGATCTCGCGGGAGCCCTCGCGGAGGATGAGCGCGTGGCCGGGCGGGATGCGCTTCACACCGGCGTACGGGGTGCCGTCGCCGAGGGCCTCCGGGGTCTCGGGGCAGGCCAGCAGGGCGGCCAGGTGACCGATGTCGAGCTGGGCCTCGATGAGGTCGGCGAGCGGCAGTGCGGCGGTGGCGTACGCGGTGCCGCCGGCCCAGGGGGTGTGGAAGACGGGCCGGGCGCCGGCGAGATCCCCGGCAACGGTGATGCGCCGTCCTATCTGCACGACGACCGTGTAACTGCCGGGCCAGGCGGTGAGATGGCGCAGGGCGCCGCCGCGCGCGGAGAGGAGTCCGACGCGCAGTTGCTCGTCGGTCGCCCCGCAGCAGCCGAGTACCGCGAGCCGGGTGGTGGGTGCGCCGACCGTGGTCGCGGCGTCGATGAGCCGGATCTCGTCGGGGCGCCAGTCGCCGACCGCCCAGAGCGGATCGGGGTCTCCCCACAGGAGTTGGGAGCCCACCGGATGGACAGTGCGCCCCTCGCCGCCCGCGCTGACCCCGCCCACCGTGCCGAAGCTCGCGGCGACGCTGCTCCACCCCACCAACCAACGCATCGCCGCCTCCACAGGCTGTGGACTGACGGCGCACATGGTCCGTTGGAACGCCGCTGCGGGACATGCTGCCACGACTGCGACGGCCGGGAGGGGGTACGCGCGGCGCACGCCGGAAGAGCATGCGCCCCTGGCATGAGCCGGGAGCCTCGGGCGGGGTGGCCCACTCCAACGGAACGACGCCTTCCGTTTGTTGGGAGCCCAGCGGCACAACCCTCCCGAGCCCAGCGGCACAACCACCGAGCCCAGTGACGCAACCACGGGCCACCGGAGCCCGGCGGTGCAACCACCGCCGGCACCGGGCAGCGCAACCGCCGCCGCGCCCGCCGCCCCGCACCCCTCGCCCGAGCCCGGCGGAGGCCCTCCGCCGGGTCACCGGGGCGGTTCCGCCTCCGCGTCCTCAGGCACATTCAAGCCACCGGAGGAGCGCTCTCGCGGTGGATTCCAACGGATCAACGACCGTCGATAATCAGCCATTCTTCGTCGGTCCGGCGTCGGCCGCGCGTCGGTACCGCCCCCCACCCGCACCCCCGCCCCGCACCCCCGCCCCGCCGCTCCGCACACCGCTCCGGCGCGCGTACCGGGCGCACGCCCCGGAGGTTTCACACGTCCCCCGCGCCCGGCGGCCGGCCCCCGAGGGCCCCGTCCGGCGCTCGGCCCGGGAGATGGCGCGCACCTCCCGGGCCGGTCCGCCGCCCGCGGGGAATGGGGCGGCAGTGTCCCCCAGCCCGCCGAGTCCAGTGCGGCGGGCCGACCCACGCAGGGTCCATGGAAGCGCTTCGACACCGGTCCGGCGAGAGCGCACGGCCGGGCGCACGGCCACACGGCCGGGGCACATCCGGCCCCCTCCCCCGCCCCCTCCGGCCACCCGGGCAGCCCTCGGGCGGCCCTCGGACGGCCGGGGGACGACCTCCGGCGCGGGCCACAATCCCGCCATCCGAACCCATGCCCCTTAACGGTAGGGATGCGGAGAACTACGCTGGGTTTACCGATGGTCTCAGCACGGCGGCATATTCCTCGGGGCTCGGCCACATGCGTGTGCGCCGGCCCCACGGGAGTCCACCGCGAGGAGATCCCGGTACGAATGCCGCGCGCCGCCCCCGGTGACGCGGCGGCTGTCTGTGTGTCGAGGGGTGGCGCATGTCCAGGGAGCAACGCGGGCCGAACGAGAAGCTCGGCACGGTTCTCGCCCTCGCGGGAATCAGCAACGCCGGGCTCGCCCGGCGGGTCAACGACCTCGGAGCACAGCGCGGGCTGACACTTCGCTACGACAAGACCTCGGTGGCCCGGTGGGTCGCCAAGGGCATGGTGCCGCAGGGCGCCGCGCCGCATCTCATCGCGGCCGCGATCGGGGCCAAGCTGGGCCGGCCGGTCCCGCTGCACGAGATCGGTCTCGCCGACGCCGACCCGGCGCCCGAGGTCGGTCTCGCCTTCCCGCGCGACGTGGGCGAGGCGGTGCGCTCCGCCACGGAGCTGTACCGCCTGGACCTCGCCGGCCGCCGCGGCGGCAACGGCATCTGGCAGTCGCTGGCGGGATCCTTCTCGGTGAGCGCCTACGCGACACCCGCGTCGCGCTGGCTCATAACCCCCGCCGACCCCTCGGTCGCCCGGGACTCCGCGGCGGCGCGGACCGCGCTGCTCGGCGGCCCGGCGGCGGCCCGTCCGGCGCCCGCGGCGGCTCCGGCACCGAGCGGCCCGTTGCTGCCCGGTGGGCACGGGGCGGTCCCGGTGCAGCCGGGACCCGAGTCCGTGGCGGACGCCTCGCCGCTGCGGGTCGGCCACAGCGATGTCGCCAAACTGCGCGAGGCGGCCCAGGACGCGCGCCGCTGGGACTCCAAGTACGGCGGTGGGGACTGGCGTTCGTCGATGGTCCCGGAGTGCTTACGGGTGGACGCGGCTCCGCTGCTGCTCGGTTCGTACAGCGACGAGGTGGGCCGTGCGCTGTTCGGCGCCTCCGCCGAACTGACCCGGCTGGCCGGGTGGATGGCCTTCGACACCGGCCAGCAGGAGGCCGCCCAGCGGTACTACATCCAGGCGCTGCGGCTCGCCCGGGCCGCGGCCGACGTCCCGCTCGGCGGGTACGTCCTGGCGTCGATGTCGCTCCAGGCGACCTACCGGGGCTTCGCCGACGAGGGGGTCGATCTCGCGCAGGCGGCGGTCGAACGCAACCGGGGTCTGGCGACCGCCCGCACGATGAGCTTCTTCCGGCTGGTCGAGGCGCGCGCCCACGCGAAGGCGGGGGACGCCCCGGCGGCCGGGGCGGCGCTGCGGGGGGCGGAGAGCTGGCTGGAGCGGTCGCGGCCGGGGGACGCCGACCCCTCGTGGCTCGGCTTCTACTCGTACGACCGGTTCGCCGCCGACGCGGCCGAGTGCTACCGCGACCTCAAGGCGCCCCGCCAGGTACGCAGGTTCACGGAGCTGGCGCTGTCGAAGCCCACCGAGGAGTTCGTCCGCTCGCACGGGCTGCGGCTCGTCGTCTCGGCCGTCGCCGAGCTGGAGTCGGGCAACCTCGACGCCGCCTGCGCCGCCGGGACCCGTGCGGTGGAGGTCGCGGGGCGGATCTCCTCCGCCCGGACCACCGAGTACGTGCGCGATCTGCTGCACCGCCTCGAACCGTACGGGGACGAGCCGCGCGTCGCCGAGCTGCGCGAGCGGGCCCGGCCGCTGCTGGTGGCCCCCGCCTGACGACCCGGTGCGGGCCCCGTCGCGGGCCCGCCCGCCGGAATCCGCGCCACGTCCCCGCCCCGTCCGGGGTTTGATCCGGTTGTCAGCGGGTCAGTGCACTATCGGGGTGGGAGGTGGCGTGATGAGGACGCACGCGGACTACGACTGCGACGTGCTGGTGATCGGCGGCGGGATCGTCGGTCTGTCGACGGCGTACGCGCTCACGCGCGCTGCGCCGGGCACCCGGGTCACGGTGCTGGAGGAGGCGTACGACCCCGCCGGTCACGTCGCGGGACCGGGCGGCGGGCTGATCCACAGCGGTGTCCACCACCGCCGGAGCTCCCTCACGGCCCGGTTCGCCGCGCGCGGCGGCAGCGAGATGACCGAGTTCTGCGCCCGGCACGGCATCGCCCACACCGTCGCCGGGAAGCTGATCGTGGCGACCGACCGCTCCGAGCTCCCCCGCCTGCACGCCCTGGCGCAGCGTGGCCGGGAGCACGGGCTGCCGGTGCGCGAGCTGGGCCCGGCGCAGATCGCGGAGTACGAGCCCGGGGTGCGCGGGCAGGCGGCGATCCGGGTCTCCACCACCGGGGTCTGCGACGCGGCGGGGGTCCTCGCGGCGCTCGCGGGCGAGGTGGCGGCCGCCGGGTCGGTCGTCCGGTGCGCGGCGCGGGTGACCGCCGTGGACCGGCGGCCCTGGGGCGTCGCGGCCCGCACGGCGGACGGGACGGTGGTCCGCGCCCGGGCCCTGGTCAACGCCGCGGGCCCGCAGAGCGACCGGGTGGCGCGGCTCGCGGGCGACGAGCCCGGCGTACGCGTCGTGCCGGTCCGGGACACGTACTACGAGCTGCGCAGACCCGAGCTGGTACGCGGAGTGGTCCAGCCGGTGCCGTACCCGGGGCACCCGTTCCCCGGGGCGCAGCTGATCGGCGGCATCGTCCGGTCCGTCGACGGCACGGTCCACGTCGGGCCGGTCGGCGCGACGGCGCCCGGGCGGCCCGTGCCGCCGGTCCACCCCGGCGGGCTGCTCTCCGCGCTGACCCGGCCCGCCTCCTGGCGGACCGCGCGCCGGCCGGAGGGGTACGCCCGGGAGGCGCCGCCCCTCGTCGGGGCCGGTGCGGTGCTGTCGGCGGAGCGGACGCACATGATCGGGCGGACCGCTCGGGACGGGCGCCCCTGGCCGACCGGGCGTCCCCGGCCGGCCGGTCGGGCTGCTCGGGCGGGTTCGACGGGGGCGGTGGTGGCGGCCGCGCTGCGGCGGCTGCTGCCCGACGTGACCGAGGAGGATCTGGGCCCGGTGCGCACCGGGGTGCGGGCCCAGGCGGTGCACGCCGACGGCACTCCGGTCGAGGACTTCCTGATCCAGGAGGCCCCGCACACCGTGCACGTGCTCCACACCCCCGCGGACGCCGCGCTGGCCACGGCGCTGCCGGTGGGGCGGGAGATCGCCCGGCGGGTGCTGGCCCTGGCGCAGGGGGCGGGGTGGAGGCCGCCCGCCGTAGAATCGGGGCATTGTGTCTGAGCAGCCCCTGAACCCCAGTACGGAGCCCGGCGCGCGCGACGAGACCGCCGAGGCCCCCGCCATCAACGCAGCCGTGACCGCGGATATGAACGCGGACCTGAACGCGGACGTGAACGCAGCCGCGAGCACCACCGAGGACACGGCCGACGCGGAACCTTCCGACGCGGAAGCCGCCGACGCCGCCGCCCGCCGGGCCGCCTCCTTCGACCGGCAGCGCCGGTTGCGCCAGGAGCCGCGTTTCCCCGGTGGCCCGGCCGCCGACCCGGCCGGCTCGCACCACGAGCGCCGCATCCGCAGCTTCCAGCCGCGCCGCAGCCGGGTCACGGTGGGCCAGCAGGACGCGCTGGAGCGGCTCTGGCCGCAGTGGGGCTTCGACATCGACGGCCTGAGCGTGCTGGACCTCGACCAGATGTTCGGCGGGCTGCCGGTCGTGCTGGAGATCGGTTTCGGCATGGGCGAGGCCACCGCCCAGATGGCGGCGGACGACCCGGCCACGGGCATCCTCGCCGTCGACGTGCACACCCCGGGCCAGGGCAACCTCCTGCGCCTCGCCGAGCAGGCCGGTTCGGCCAACGTGCGGGTCGCCAACGGCGACGCGATCATCCTGCTCCGCGAGATGCTGAAGCCGGAGTCCCTCGACGGCCTGCGGGTGTACTTCCCCGACCCGTGGCCCAAGGTCCGCCATCACAAGCGGCGGCTGATCCAGCCGGACTTCCTGGACCTGGTGTCGGGGCGGATGAAGCCGGGCGCGGTGATCCACTGCGCGACCGACTGGGAGCCGTACGCGGAGCAGATGCTGGAGGTGCTGACCGCGCACCCCCGGTTCGAGAACACCCGGCCCGACGGCGGCTACGCCCCGCGTCCCGCGTTCCGGCCGCTGACCCGGTTCGAGGGGCAGGGCCTGGACAAGGGCCACGTCGTCCACGACCTGCTGTTCGCGAGGGTCTGAGACCACGACCTGGTCTTCGCGGGGGCCTGAAAGCCCGTCCGGGCCCCTCGGCGCGGGTCTGAAAGCCCGTCCGGCCCCTCGGCGGGGGCCGGACGGGAACCTCCTGGTCGTTTGTCGGTCCCGCTCGTTAGGGTCGGGACATGTCCGCCGGGTCAGAGCAGCACCAGCAGCACCAGCCCGCCGTCCCCGTGCTCGAGGAGCAGCGGATCGGCGAGATCCTGGGCGCCGTCCCGGAGCGTGCCCACTGGCGCTACCGCCCGCGCCGCGTCGGGATGGTGTGGCGCAGCAAGGCGTTCCGCGCGGGCGCGGTGATCGTCACGCTCGCCATCTGCGGGCTGCTCATCCTCGCGCTCGTGCGCAGGGAGACCGGCACCGAGGGGTTCCTCGTCGGTCTCGGGCTCGCGGTGCTGCCGGTGCCGCTGCTGATGTCGGCGTTCCGCTGGCTGGACCGGGTCGAACCGGCGCCCTGGCGGAACCTGCTGTTCGCCTTCGCCTGGGGTTCGTGCGCGGCGGCGCTGGTCGCGATCGTCGCGAACTCCTTCGCGACGTACTGGATAGCGAACCTCTCGGCGGACCCCTCCGGCGCCGACACCCTGGGCGCCACGGTCGTCGCGCCGATCGTCGAGGAGAGCGCCAAGGGCGCCGCCGTACTGATGCTCTTCCTGTTCCGCAGACGGGAGTTCGGCGGGGTCGTCGACGGGATCGTGGCGGCGGGCTTCACCGCGACCGGGTTCGCGTTCAGCGAGAACATCCTCTATCTCGGCAGTGCCTTCGGCGAGGACCGGCAGCTGGGGACGGTGGGAATCGCCTCGGTGACGGTCGGCACCTTCTTCGTACGGATCGTCCTGTCGCCCTTCGCGCACCCGGTGTTCACGGCGCTCACGGGCATCGGCTTCGGTCTCGCCGCCGCCGGGCGCGGCGGCAGGCTTCGACGGATCGCGCTGCCCCTGCTGGGGCTGGTGTGCGCGATGGGTATGCACGCCCTGTGGAACGGTTCGGCGACCTGGCGGCCGTACGGCTTCTACCTGGTCTACGGCGTCGTCATGATGCCGGTGTTCGGGCTGCTGACCTGGCTGGCGATCTGGTCGCGCAGGCGGGAACTGCGGACGCTCGCCGCCGAGTTCCCGGCGTACGCGGTGGCCGGCTGGCTCACCCCGGCCGAGCCGCTCGCGCTGGGCTCGATGCGCGCCCGGGGCATGGCCCGTGACCTGGCCCGGCACTGGCACGGCGCGTCGGACCGGGCCAGGGGCCGGGCGGCGGCCCGTGCCGTCGCGGAGTACGAGTCGTTCGCGACCTCGCTGGCCGCGCTGCGGCGGGACGCCCGGCGCGGTGCGGTGGGCGCCGACTTCGCGGCGCGCGAGCAGGAGTTGCTGCACCACCTGTGGGAGCGCCGGGACGTCGCGGCCCCCGCGCTGAGCCAGGCGGCCCGCAGCGTGTTCCGCCCGGCCGTCCGCCGCCCGCTGCCCGTCCCGTACGGCCCCGCGGCGCACGGGGCCCACGCGGCGCACGGGGCCCACGCGGCGCACGGGGCCCGGGGCTACGCGCCCCCGGCCGCGGCACCAGCACCGGCACCGTACGGAACCGGTCCGGCGTCCCCGTACGCCCCCGGGCCGCAGGCCGCCCCATCACCGGCCCCGGCCCCGGCCCCGGCCCCTCAACAGCCGCCGCCGCACCGGCAGTACGGCGGGCACAACCCCTATCTGCACCCGCCGCAGTAGCGGGCCTGATCAGTGCCCCTGGTCCGCGCTCAGGCGGAGGCTTCGGTGAGCCGGTCCAGCTCCTGGCCGGTCAGCGTGAGGTCGGCGACCGCGAGCAGCGCGGGAAGCTGTTCGGGCGTACGGGCCGAGGCGATCGGCGCCACGACCGTGGGGCGGGACGCGAGCCAGGCCAGCGCGACGGTGGCGATCTCGGCCCCGTGCGCTTCGGCGACGGCGTCGAGCGCGCTCAGCACCTTCCGCCCCCGCTCGGACTCCAGGTACGCTCCGGCCTTCCCGGCGCGGGCGCTCTCCACCTGCGTACCGGGCCGGTACTTGCCGGTGAGGAAGCCGGATGCCAGCGCGGAGTACGGGACCGCGCCGAGACCGGTCTCGGCGGCGAGGTCCTGGGCGGGGCCCTCGTACGTGTCGCGGGAGACCAGGTTGTAGTGCGGCTGGAGGGCGACGTACCCGGCCAGTCCCTCGCGCTCGGAGAACGCGAGCGAGGCGCGCAGGCGTTCGGGGCTGATGTTGGAGGCGGCGATCTCGCGGACCTTGCCCTCCTTGACCAGCTGGTCGAGGGTGGTGACGATCTCCTCCACCGGGACGCCCTCGTCGTCGTAATGGGTGTAGTAGAGGTCGATGTAGTCGGTGTCGAGCCGCCGCAGGGACTCCTCCACCGCGCTCTTGACCGTGCCGGAGGCGAGCCCCCGGTACTCGGGGTGGGCACCGGCCTTGGTGGCGACGACGACGTCCGCCCGGTTGCCGCGGGCCTTGAGCCACTTGCCGATGATGGTCTCCGACTCACCGCCCTGATTGCCGGGGACCCAGGCGGAGTACGCGTCGGCGGTGTCGACGAAGTTGCCGCCGGCCGTGGTGTAGGCGTCGAGGACGGCGAAGGACTGGGCCTCGTCGGCGGTCCAGCCGAAGACGTTGCCGCCGAGGGCGAGGGGGAAGACCTCGATGCCGGACGTTCCGAGCTTGCGGAGAGAAGAAGTCATGAGGGGTTCAACGGAGTGGACGGAGAGCCGTATTCCGGTCCGGGGCTCCGAATCGCGGCCGTCCGCCGCCCGGGGCGCGCTCCTGGCACGTACTCCGCGTCCGTGCTCGGGGCCGACGCGGAGCCGCGGATGGAAAGAGAACCGGCAGCCCTGACGCCCTGGGGGGGGGTGGGGCGTCGAGGCTGCCGGGGTTCGGGGGCTCAGCCGTGCGCCGAGCGTCAGACCGTGAGGCCCTTGCCGGTCAGCCAGGCCATCGGGTCGATGCCGGTGCCGTCCGGGGTGTGGACTTCGAGGTGGAGGTGCGGGCCGGTGACGTTGCCGGTGGCTCCGACGCGGCCGATGGTGTCGCCCGTGCTGACCTGCTGGCCGACGACCACGTCCATGGAGGACTGGTGGCAGTACCAGATCTCCGTACCGTCGTCGAGCTCCAGGACCGTGCGGTACCCGTACGAGCCCGACCAGCCCGCGGACTTGACCGTTCCGCCGTGCACGGCCTTGACCGGGGTGCCGGTCGGCGCGGCGAAGTCGAGGCCGGTGTGCTGCCCGGAGGCCCACATCGTGCCGGCCTCGCCGAAGGTGGAGGTGATCGTGTACGCGGAAGTGGGGAGCGAGTAGCTGGCGGCGAGCTTGGCGAGCCTCTCGGCCTCGGCCTTCTTCGCCGCGGCCTCCTCGGCCGCCTTCTTCTCCGCGGCGGCCTTCGCCTCCGCCTCGTCCTGCTGCTTCTTCGCCTCGGTGGCGGCCTTGGTGGCGGCCGCCGCCTCCTCGGCCGCCTTCGCGTCCGCGTCGGCGGCGGACTGCTGCTGCTCGGCCTGCTGGAGGATGCGGGCGCGCAGGGCCTCGCCCGCGTCGGTGGCGCCCTGCTCGGTCTCGGCCGTGGTGAGCCCGGCCGTGGTGAACGGCGCGGCCGCCGCGACCGGGGCCGGGGCGTCGTGGGACTCGACCGCGGTGATCAGAGCGCCCAGCCCGGGAACGGACTTGGCGTCGGGAAGGTTGTCCGCGAGCGAATCGGGAAGAGAGATGGAGACCGGCGGCTTGCTCTGCGCGGTGGCCATGCCGCCCGCACCGACGGCCGCGATGACGCCGACCCCGAGGACGGTGGAACTACGCGCGAGACCACGCTGCTTGGCCACGCGGTGCCGGCCGCGGACGGGGCGGAGGGAATCCTCGGTGGGGTTCCATTCCTCCCACGCCTTGTCGGAGTCGCCGGGGGAGCCGAAGCCGTCGAGGGTGGCAAAGGGTGACGGGGCTTCTGGGGCAGGCTGGTTGGACGCCACGGGGGCGCACTCCTTTCCTTCCTTCTCGCCTACCGGGTTAGCTGACGGGTTCGGAGCAGGAAGGTCTCCTACGGGCGCCTGACGTCTCTGACGAGACACAGGTGTCCGATTCACCCCAAGAAGTGGTTCCCCGGTTCCCTTGCGGAATTCGGCGCTCGCGCACGGCGCCGTCTCTGACGACGGCTGGGACGACCGCGCTGCGTTATCGAACGTTAATAGACACACGGCTCCGATTCCAAGCCGTTCCCCTTGATCATTCCCACTTCGGGGCGGGATTTACCACCGCATATCACCACTCATCGGGGCGACTTGCGGACTGCCGGTGCACCCCGACTTTTCTGACGGTGTGTCATATGTTATCGAGCGGCACCGGTCTGCTACGGACCGTCGCCGCATCCGTCCGGCAGCCCCGGGGAAGCGCGGAAGCGCCCCGGGACGACGGCGCGCACCACCGCGTCAGCCGTCCCCGCGGCCCACGATCGGCACGGTGGTCCGGCGCTCCGGCTGGTCCTCCGCCGGCCGGGCGACCGCGAGCAGCGCCAGGTCGTCCGTCGAGCGGCCACCGGTGTGCAGGCGGACGTCGTCGGTGAGCGCCGTCAGCAGTTCGTCCGGACCGGGGAAGATCCGCCCGCGCAGCCGCTCCGCCGGGTCGTAGAACACGCCTGCCCGGTCGCGCGCCTCGGAGAGCCCGTCCGTGTAGGTCAGCAGCGTCGCCCCCGGCGGCAGTTCCCACTCGTCCACCTGGTCCGGCCAGGCGCCCAGCGCCATGCCGAGAGGGAGTGCGGGCATGCTCGGCCGCAGCACGTCCAGCGCCCCTCCGGCATGGAGCAGCAACGGCTCGGGGTGGCCCCGGTTGACGATCCGCAAGGTCGCGGAGCCCTCCGGGATCTCGGCGAGCACCGCGGTGACGAACCCCTCCACCGGGTCCAGCCCCCCGCGCCGCGCGGCGTCCCTGGCCAGCGCCCGCTCCAGCCGCTGCGCCACGCCCTCCAGCGTCTCCTCCTGCTCGGCGGCCTCCCGGAAGGCGCCGATGATCACCGCCACCGCCTCGACCGCGTCGAGCCCCTTGCCCCGTACGTCACCGAGCACGAGGCGCACGCCGTACGGGGTGTCCGCGACGGCGAACAAGTCGCCGCCGACGTACTCGTCCGCCTGCGCCGCCTCGTACCGCGCGGCGACATGGAGCCCGCCGACCCGGTCGGCCGGAACGGGCAGCACCGCGCGCATGGCGGTCTCCGCGATGATCCGGGCGGAGGCGAGCTGCTCGTTGCCGCGCCGCACGACGCCGTTGATGACGAGCGCCAGCACGGCGGTGGTGAACACGGTGAGCGTCTCGATGATCGGGACGATCTGCCCGATGGTGCCCACGTACACCCGCATCGCGATGACGGCGGCGAGCGAGGCGACACCGATCCGGATGGTCCCCGCCCGGGAGGCGAACGGAGCGGCGATGAGAGGGGCGGCGACGAACAGGGGCACCGCCGTGAAGCGGGGCGGTGAAGCGATGTCGAATACGAGTCCGCCGGCGATGAGCAGGGCAGGCAGCATCCGTACGAAACGCCGGGCGCCCACACCCCCGGCCATCCAGCCATGCTCGTACAGCGGTTTCCCCACCTCTGCGCTTCTCCTGCCCTGTCCCGCCACGGCTGCGGAACCTACCGCGCCCCGCCCAGGCTGGCCCGAACCGCGCCGCGCGGCGACTCCCCGTCGTCCATAGGGGGGAGCGCGCGACTCCCCTTCGAGCGCCCCCCATCGCCGGCGTACGCCGGGCGGTCAGGACCGGCGAAGCGATGAGTTCCGCGCCGCGCCGCGAGCCCCGGCGCGCCGCACACGGAAGCGGCGGACCGGTTACCCGGCCGGCCGGACGCCCGTCCACGCATTCGGTCGGGCGGCACGGACCGCGCAGGCGTGCGAGACATTTCCTGGATGGACCATTTCATGCCCGGTACGGCAGATCGTTATGCCGCGGGACCGCGTACGCGAGCGGGCGGCAGGGCCGAGCGGTGACGAGCGGGCACAGGGCCATGGAAACGACTCGGGCCCGGCACGCTGTGCGTGCCGGGCCCGGGCCTTCAGTAGCGGGGACAGGATTTGAACCTGCGACCTCTGGGTTATGAGCCCAGCGAGCTACCGAGCTGCTCCACCCCGCGTCGATGAACACAACTCTACGCCATCCTGAACGGGCTCTTGACCACCCCGGCGTACGGCCACCCGGGAGACGGCGGGAAGCGGGCGCCGCGGAGGCGGCACGAACCGGCCCGAGCCCCGCCGGGGCCGCCCGACGGAGGCGCGGGGGCGGCAGTGCCCGAGCAGGGGTGGACCGGGCCGCCGTGGGCCGCAGAGAGGTGACAACCACCCTTTTCTCAGAGTGGTTTCGCGCTCCAGTGGCGCCATTGTCACGCCACCACGGGTGTAGAGCACCACAGTTGATGTCAAAGCATCGCAGCACATCGCTCAACGGTGCTTTTGCATCAGGCGGTTGCCAGGCGTGCGCTTCTGGCCAAGGATGTGGCTGCATCCCCCAGAACCGGCGGGCTGCCCGTGAGGACGCGTGCCCCGAGGCGGTGGTTTTCGCCCTGCTCCGGCGCCGGCCACGCGCCCCGGTCCCGCAACGCAGCCCCCTCCTGGAGGACCCCGCCATGACCACCTCTGTCACTCCCGCCCCTTCCGCTCCTTCTGCCCCTTCCGCTCCGTCGGAGGCTTCTCTTGGGGTCCGGGTACGCACCTCGGCGGCGAGCGCGATCATCGGCGGCCTCGCCGGGGCCGTGATGAGCGCGGTGGTGGTCTACTTCCTCATCGGCATGCCGGACGGCGAGGGCACCAACGCCCTGAACAACGCGATATCCAGCCTGATCAGCGGCTTTCTGGCCGGCTTCATCGGCCTGATGATCCACCAGAGCAAGGCGGCAGCGGCGACCCGCGCGGCGGCGGCCGAAGCCGCCGTGACGACCACCGCGACGACCACCGCTACGGCTTCCGCGACGGCCGATTCCGCGAGACCGGTGGCCGCCGCCGAGGCAGCAGTCACGACCGAGGCAGCCACCACCGAGGCGGCCGAGACCAAGGCCCCGACCGTCGCCTGACCCCCGCCCCGGAGCGCGGAACGACCGCCCCCGTCCGGCCACACGGCCGGGCGGGGGCGGCGTCACTTCTGCGGGCCCGCACCTCGGCCGGCGGGCGGCAGGCAGCAGGCGCCGGACAGCGCACGTCGGCCGGCGGACGCCGGGCGGCAGGCGCGCAGCGGCGAACGGCAGACGCCGACCGGCGGGCGCCACACCGCGAACTCCCCTTGGGCCACCGCCTGTTCGGCGGTGAGCCGGTGGCGCTCCTACTCGCGCCGCTCGACGGCGATCTCGTACGCGATCTCCCACCGCACGTCCGGCACCACGATGTCCGCGGTCTCGACCGGGCGGCCGTCGATGTCGTAGAAGGTGCGCTCCATCTCGGTGATCAGGCCGCCGATGCTGATGCCGAGGAGGTTCGCCTGCTCCTGGGTGGCACGGGCCGGGCGCGGGATCTCGACGGCGCGCACCACGACGACGCCGATCGACCGCATCCGTTCGACCACGCCGATCCCGGCGTGCGGGCCCATCTCGGGGAGCACGACCGGGGTGTCCCCGGTGATCGCCATGGGTTCCCAGCTCCTGGAGAGCTGGACGGGCAGCCCTTCCACGAGGAACTCGTAGTCGGTGACGACACAGAGGTCGCCGGGCTCGATGTCCAGCCGCTCCGCGATGCGTTCGGGCGCCGGAGTCCGTGCCGCGGACCGCGACTCCCATTTCCCCTCGTGGTCCTGGGCGTTGAGGGTGGCACGGTAGGGCGAGGTGGCGTAAGGACGCCTGGTGCGGATCATCCTTCCGCGCTCACGCGGCCGGCGGACGTAGGTGCCGGACCCGGCGCGGCCTTCCAGGATGCCCTCGATGGTGAGCCGCTCCATGGCGCGTTGCGCGACGGATGCGCCGACCCCGTACTCCTCGGCGATCCGGGCTCGGCTGGGCAACTTGTCGCCCACGGCCCACTCGCCCGACCGAATCCGGTCGCGGAGAGCGTCGGCCACCTGAAGGTAAGGGGTGTCGCGAGGCATATGCACAGCTCCCAGCCGTGGAAGTCGGACATTGACAAAGCTAACCCATCAGGTCGAAGCTGAATATTCAGCATCACGAACCGTGATGAACTCATCCAGGGGAGAGCCATGCCCTCTGTGCCGCCGCGCGTTGTTGCCCTTGCGGGCATGCTCGCCGCCGCGACCGGCGCCGAGCCGCAGGTGACGGAGACTCCCGGCGCGTTCCGGGTCTGCGCGGCTCTTCCCTCCCCTCTGAGCAGCGCCATCCACAGCACGATCCTCATGACGCTGGCGCACGGCGACCGCTTCGGCCACGAGGCCGGCGCCGACGGCATCGCCCGTGTGTGGGCCGAGATCGACCACCCCGCTCCGAGACGAAGGAGAACCGACATGGCAGAACCGTCCGGGGGCACCGCTCCCGGAGACGCGGAGTACCGCACGCTGATCACGCACACCGCGGAATGCACGGCCTGCCGTTCGGAGCGGGTCGAGTGCGAGATCGCGGCCCGGCTCAGCCGCGCGTGGCGGGCGGCCCGCCGGTGATCCCCCGCATCTGCGTCGACTGCGACCGGACCATCACCGGCCCGGCCGTGATCACGGCGGAGGGCCACTCGGCCTCGGGCGCCCGCCCCGACGCCTACGCCCACCCGTCGGACTCCCCGGACTGCCGGCCCCCGGCGCGCAGCCGCGGCCACCGCATCAGAAAGGCGCTCGCGGAGAGCCAGGTCCGGCGCTGAGCACGGGCCGGACCCCCACGGAAGGCCGGGTCCGGCCCCATCCCCCCACGGGCCGCACCCCGTTCACCCACAGCGCACACACAGGTACATAGGCTGGCCGGAGCAGTAGGCGTGCCGCATCGGGTCGCACACCACCGCTCCCAGCCAACAGGGGTCAGCCTTGCTTCGCCGCACTCTTCTCCTCACGTTCGCCTGCACCGCCCTGCTCGCGGGAGGCTGCAGCACGTCCGCCCCGGCAGACGGGACAAGCGCGGACGGAACGAGCGCGGACGGGACGAGCGCGGCGGAGCACCGGTCCCCCTCGCCGAGCGCGAGCGCCGACCCGACACGAACCGTCCTGGCCGCCGTCGAGGCGACCGGCCGTACGACGGCACGCACCACGCACCGCACGGAGATGGGCGCGGGCGAGGGCACGACGTACCTCATCTCCGGGGGTGGCGCGTACGACTTCACCCGCCACCGGGGCACCACGACGGTCAGCGTGGCGTCAGCGGCCCGGTTCGAAGAGGTCTTCACCGACGGGAAGCTCTACATGCGGGGCACGGCAGGGGCCGAGACGATGGAGTGGACGGCCATCGACCGGTCCGGCATCGAGGCCCAGCACGTGCTGAGGTCCCCCGCGAACGACCCGGAGTACACGCTGGAGCAGGCCGCCATGGCCACCGACTTCACCAGAACGGGCTCGGAGCGGGTGGGCTCCGTCCCGGCCACCCACTATCGCGGCCAACTCCCCTATGAGGCGCTCACGTTGAAGCTGGCGAGGAAGCCGCTGGAGACCGTGGGGAAGCTGCGCGAGATGATGGGCGGCGAGATCTTCGTACCCGTCGACGTATGGGTGGACGGGCAGGGGCGGGCGGTCCGGATACGGACGACCCTGCAGATGGGTACCGCCGGGTCGTCCGTCAGCACATTGACCCTCACCGATCTGGGACGTCCCGTCGAGGTCACGGCCCCGCACGCCGAAGTGGAGGTCGGGAGCGACGAGATGGGCATGGTCGCCTGACGGATGGGCGCCCGGCCGGCCCGAGGTCGGTGGCGCGGACCGGAGCGATCAGCGCACGACCTCGCGCACCCTCGCGCAGCCCGCGTATCGCCCTCGTAGGGCCCTCGCGCAGCCCTCGTACGGCTCTGGAGGGGGCGCCCGCCGGAATTCCCTTGAGCGGTACGGGAGAAGAAAGGATCATGGCCGCTCGTCGCAGCCATGGACCGGGAAGGAGCGGGTCGCCGTGCTCGCGCCCCGACGTCCCACGAGTGAAGGACGCCCACGTCATGCACATCGCTCTGGCCACTCTGCCCAGCAGGCCCGAACGTCCGAACGAGGACTTCGTCGCGGTCACGGACGACCTCGTGGTCGTCCTCGACGGCGCCACCGTCCCGGGCGGCCTGGACACGGGATGCGGCCACGGGACCCGGTGGTTCACCCGGAAGCTGGGCGGCCGGCTCCTCTCCCTGCTCGCGCCGGAACCCGGTCTGCCACTGGCCGACGCGCTGGCCGAGGCCATATCCACCACGGCCGACGAACACGGCCGCAGCTGCGACATCGCCCATCCCGGCCACCCGTCCGCGACGGTCGCCCTCCTGCGGGAGAACGAGGACGCGTACGAGTACCTGGTGCTGGGCGACTCCTCGGTCGTACTCGACCTGCCCGAGGGCGTACGGGTCGTCACCGACAGCCGGTTCGACGAGGTGGCCGTCGCCGAGCACCGGGCGCTCGCCGCCGTTCCGCTGGGCACCGCCGAGCACGCCGGGGCGCTCCGCGCGCTCGCCCTCGAACTGCGGGTCCACTGCAACGTGCCGGGCGGCTACTGGGTGGCGGCCGCCGCACCGCAGGCCGCCCACGAGGCGCTGACCGGGAGCGCCCCGCGGTCCTCCGTGGCCCGGGCGGCGGTACTCACGGACGGGGCCTCGATCATCGCGGACACCTTCGGAGAGCTGAAGTGGCCCGAGCTGCTGGACGTACTGGCCGGGGCGGACGGCCCGGCCGAGCTGATCCGCCGCGTACGCACCGCCGAACTCGCCGATCCCCAGGGGCTCCGGCAGCCGAGGAACAAGGTGCACGACGACGCCACCGCGGTCTTCTGCCGGCCCCGCACCTGGTGATCACGCGCGTACGCGGCACCCGAGGACGACGGAGGAAATGACGGAGCGCCCCGACCGGCCGGAGCCTGTCGGGGCGCTTCGCCGCAGGTCGGAGGAGATCTCTCCCCACCCTGCGATCGGTAGGCCGTGTGGGACTCGAACCCACAACCAACGGATTAAAAGTCCGCTGCTCTGACCAATTGAGCTAACGGCCCCTACCGGATCACCCACGAGCATAGCCCGCCCGGACCCGCGAGCCGATCCGGTATCCCGTGATGGGCCGCTGCGCCGGGAGAACGGGCCGCCCGAGCGCCGCAGGACGGGCGGATCGTGACCTTGTGAACGCCGCTACGGGGTACGGACTGCGGGCCCCGCACCGCAATCCCGAGCCGCAGCCCCAACCACGCGGCCCGGCCACGCAGCGCCCGCAGCCAACAGCCCGCACCCCCTCGCAGCCCGCAGACGCCCCCGTACACGCGTCAGGGCCCGTACACCACCTCGCGGTGTGTGTACGGGCCCTGGCGTCGGATCGGACGGCTCACGCGGCCGTCAGGTCGCGGGTCCGCCGGTCGGCGGTCCGGACGGCCGGTCAGCCGTTGCGCTTCCAGCGGGGCTTGTCGTCACGGCGGCCGAAGCTGCCGGTGTTCGTACCGGTGTTGCCGCGGTGGTCGTCACGACGGCCCTGCGGGCGGTCGCTGGTGCCACCGGAGCGGAAACCGCCGGCCGGACGGTCGTCACGACGGTCGCGGTTGAACGGACGGTCGCTGCCACCGGAGCGGAAGCCGCCGGAGGGGCGGTCGTCACGACGGTCGCCACCGGAGCGGAAGCCGCCCGACGGACGGTCGTCGCGGCGCTCGAAGGGACGGCCGCCACGGTCGTCACGACGGTCGCCGCCGGAGCGGAAGCCACCGGACGGACGGTCGTCACGACGGTCGCGGTTGAACGACGGACGGTCGTCGCGACGCTCGAAGGAACGGCCACCGCGGTCGCCGCCACGGTCGTCACGACGGTCACCGCCGGAGCGGAAGCCACCGGACGGACGGTCGTCACGACGGTCGCGGTTGAACGACGGACGGTCGTCGCGACGCTCGAAGGAACGGCCGCCACGGTCGTCACGACGGTCGCCACCGGAGCGGAAGCCGCCCGACGGACGGTCGTCACGACGGTCGTTGCCGCCGCGGTAGCCGCCACGGTCGCCACCGCGGTTGTCGCGGCGCTCGTAGTTGCCCCGCTCGTCACGGCGCTCCTCGCGGACCGCCGGCTGCGGCTCCGGCACGGCGACGGCTGCCTCGACGGCGGCCTCCGCCTCGGCGACGGCCTCGGCCACCGCCTGCTCCGGGTCGTCGCCCCGCTCGCGCGCGGCACGGGCCACCAGGCGGTCGGCCTCCTCGCGGAGCTCGCCGGCGCGGCGCTGCACGTGCTCCAGCTGCTTGGTCAGCTCGGCGACCTCGCGCTCGGCCTGCTTGGCGGCGTTGTTCGCGGAGTCGGCCTGGACCTCGGTGAGCGAACGCGCACCGGTGATCTCGGCGACCTCGGGCTCGAAGACGCCCGCGCCCTGGACGATGTGGCGCGAGGCGTCGACGCCCGCGTCCTCCATCAGGCGGAAGATCTGGCGACGCTGGTGCGGGAGCGCCAGCGAGACGACGACACCGGACTTGCCGGCACGGGCGGTACGGCCCGAGCGGTGCAGGTAGTCCTTGTGGTCGCCGGCCGGGTCCACGTTCAGCACCAGGTCGATGCCGTCGACGTGGATGCCTCGGGCGGCGACGTCGGTGGCGACCAGGGCGTTGACGTAGCCCTTCTTGAAGTCTTCGAGGACGCGGGTACGGGCGCCCTGCGTCATGCCGCCGTGCAGCGCGTCGGCCTTCACGCCGGACTCGATGAGCTGCTCGGCGATGCGGTCGGCGCCCAGCTGGGTGCGGACGAAGATGATCGTGCGGCCCTTGCGGGCGGCGATGGCGGCCGTGACCGGCGCCTTGTCCTTCGGCTTCACGACGAGGACGTGGTGCGACATGGTCGAGACGTTGCCCTGGGCGCTGTCGACCTCGTGCGTGACCGGGTTGGTCAGGTAGCGCTTGACCAGGGTGCCGATCTCGTTCTCCATGGTGGCGGAGAAGAGCATCCGCTGGCCGCCGCCGGGGATCTGGTCGAGCAGCTCGGTGACCTCGGGCAGGAAGCCCAGGTCGGACATCTGGTCGGCCTCGTCGAGGACGGCGACCTGGACGTTCGCGAGCGAGCAGGCGCCGCGGTTGATGATGTCGCGCAGACGGCCCGGGGTGGCGACGAGGACGTCGACACCGCGCTCCAGGGCGTAGATCTGGTTGCCCATGGACGTACCGCCGCAGACGACCTTCATCTTGAGGCCGAGCACGTCGCCGTACGGCTGGAGCGCGTCCGCGACCTGCATCGCGAGCTCACGGGTCGGCGTGAGGATGATCGCGCGGGGCTTCTTCTTCTCGGTGTGCCCACCGGCCAGCGCGGCCAGGGTCGGCAGACCGAAGGAGAGGGTCTTGCCGGAGCCGGTACGGCCACGGCCCAGGATGTCCTTGCCGGCCAGGGCGTCCGGGATGGTCGCGGCCTGGATCGGGAAGGGGGTGGTCACGCCGTTCTGCGCCAGCTTGCGGACGATGCCCTCGGGCAGGCCCAGCGAGGCGAAGGTGAGACCCGGCTCGGCGTCCTCGTCGGACTCGGCGGCCTCGTCGGAGACGGCCTCGACGGGCGCTGCGGCCTCGGCGGACTCGGTCTCGACGACGGGAGCGGCGGCCTCGGCGGCCTTCTCCTCGGTCACCTCGGCGGCGACGGGAGCTGCCTCGGCCACGACGGCCTCGGCGACGAGCTCGGCGGTCTGCGCGAGCTCGGTGTCGATGTCTTCGGACATGACGGTGTGGTCAGAACTGGAAATTGACATGCGAAATGCGAAACCTTCCGGAGTCTCGGCACGCGCCCGTAACTCCGTGTTTTCGCAATTTCGACCGCCTCAATGCGGTCCAGCCACGGCAAGGGAGAGTACGCGCCACACGGCGCTCTTCTGTGTCGGCGCCGGGCAATGGGATCAAACGATCTACTACCATACGCACCCTCCCCCACATTGCGCAAACCGCCCTTCGTCGGCACTCGGTCAAAGCGCCTCCGACCTGCGGTGATGCCCCGCATCGGCAGGACCGGGCCGAGCGCTCATTCCGCCGGGGACGCGGCGGGCGGCGACGGCTCCTCCGGCGGGGCCGGCGACTCCGCGGGCTGCCCCGGGCCGCCGCCCGCGTCGCCGCCCGAGGCCGGTTCGGTGGCGGCCGGCGGCGTCGGGTCGGGCGTGACGGGCGCGGCCGTGACGACGGGGTCACCGGGTCCCGCGGTGACCCCCGGCGGGACCACCACCACCGCGCCGCTCCCGCTGGGCGTCGGCGCGCCGGGGTCCTGGCCCGCCGCCGAGGGGCTGGGCGAGGCGGGGTCGCCGGAGTGCTTCGGGTCCGGCTTCCCGTCCTCGCCCCGGTCGGTGTGGTGGCGGCCGCCGGCGCCCGGGCCGGAGCGGCCGGACGTGCCGGACACCCCGCTGTCCTGGGCCTCGGCGGCCCCGGCCGCCCCGGCGGACTTCGTGGGGCGGGGGCCGGACTTCTCCGCGTCCACGCTCACGCACCCGAGGGAGGCGCCCAGGATCAACGCGGTGAGGACCGTCCAGCGGACGGGAACGGGGAACGGGCGCACGGGGCACCTCCGGGACGGGAACGCGGGAACGGGTGCGTGGTACCCAACTCCCCGGACCCCGCCGGGGACACGCCCACCGCGCCACCGGTGGGCGACCGGCGGGCGTCACCCCCCGAGTCCGGCCCCGCCCGCCACCTCCGCACCGAGGAACACCGCGCCGAGCCCCATCAGGACCGAGGCCACCACGTTCGCCCCGGCGAGGAAGGCCCGCCCGGTCTCGGCCAGCCGGAGCGTCTCGTACGAGAAGGTCGAGTACGTCGTCAGCGCCCCGCAGAGCCCCGTACCGAGCAGGGCGTACGTCGGCTCGGAAACGGCGGCCCCGGTCAGCACCCCGAGCAGCAGGCTGCCCGCCGCGTTGACCGCGAAGGTGCCCCAGGGGAAGACGTACGGCAGCCCCGCCCCGGGGTACCGCCGCACGAAACGGTCCGTCAGATACCGCAGCGGGGCGCCCACCACCCCGCCGACCGCCACCAGCAGCCAGTTCACCGCACACCCCCGGTCGTCGCCGTCGCCATCAGCCGGTTCACCGCACGCCCCCGCGCGCCCGGTCCACGCACGCCCGCGTGACGGCGGCCCCCGCCCACACCCCGGCGAGCGCCACCACCACCGTGCCGGCCGCGTAGGCCATGGCGGTCGCCACCTCCTGGCGGGCCAGCAGCTTCGAGACGTCGGCCGCGTACGTGGAGAAGGTGGTGAAACCGCCGAGCACGCCGACCCCGAGGAACGGGCGCACCAAGGGGCGCTCGACGACGGACCGTTCGACGGTCAGCACCATGAGGACACCGATCAGCGCGCAGCCGACGGCATTGACGAGGAAGATCGTCCAGGGGAAGGCCCCCACGGCGGTCGGCCACGCCAGCGTCGCCGCGTAGCGGGCCAGCGTGCCGATCACCCCGCCGGCCGCGACCACCCCGAGCACCGCCGCCTCGCGCGGCCCGGACCTCGCGGGGGCCGCCCCGGCCGGAGCGGCCCCGCCCGGCACGCCCGCTCCGGAACCGCTCACGCGTACCCCAGGGCGTGCAGCCGTGCGTCGTCGATGCCGAAGTGGTGGGCGATCTCGTGGACGACGGTGATCTCCGTCTCCGCGACGACGTCCTCGCGGGTCTCGCACATCCGCAGCGTCGGCCCCCGGTAGACGGTGATCCGGTCCGGCAGGACACCCGCGTACCACTCGCCCCGGTCGGTGAGCGGGGTTCCCTCGTAGAGTCCGAGCAACTCGGGGTCGCCGGGGTCCGGTTCGTCCTCGACGAACACCGCGACGTTGTCCATCAGCCGCGTCAGTTCCGGCGGAATCCGGTCGAGCGCCTCACTCACCAGCTCTTCGAACTGCTCGCGCGTCATCTCCAGCACCCCGCCATTGTCACGCACCCCCGCCCCGGCGCACCCGCCCGGCCGCCACCCGCCCCGTACGCCCTCGTAAGCCCACGTGAGCCCCCGTAAGCCCCGAAGAGTCCTCGTCCGCCCCCGGGTGCGACCCCGTACGCGGGCAGGCAGCGGCCCGGCCGCATGTCCGGAGCGCGGACCGGGCATACGGGCCCAATGGCGCGTGTCCCGTTCCGTCCGTTCCGTTCCGCCTCCGACCCTGCCCGCGACAGCCGACGCCGCGGCCCCCGGACCGCCCCGATGCAGGTGCCCGCGCTCGCCGGGGCCCGGCCGCGTCCGCTGGTGCGGGTGCTCGTGATGCTCGCGGTGGTGGTGCTGGGTGCCTGGCTCGGGCTGCTGGTGGTGGGGGACGTGAAGACCCCCGTCGGCCCCATGGACACCACGATGGCCCTGCGCCCCTCGCTCACCGGGGGCACCCGGGTGGACGTCTCCCCGCTCGGCTCGCTGGAACTGGACTCGCACGTCGCGCCGGTCCGCCTCGACGTGGACGTGGACCGCCTCGACCCCGGGCGCTCCCAGCGCCTCGTGGAGCAGCCCGAACGTTTCTCCGGGCTGCAGGACGAGGTCACCCGGGACATCGCGGACGGCGCCCGGGAGCTGGCGGTGCGGTCGGTGGTGGCCGTACTGACCGGGGCGACCGCGCTGGGGCTGATCGTCTACCGGCGCCCCCGCCCGGCCCTGGCCGCCGGCGGACTCGCGCTGGTGCTGCTGGCCGGATCGGGCGTCAGCGCGTACGCCACCTGGAACCCGAAGTCGGTGCTGGAGCCGAAGTTCTCCGGGCTGCTCTCCAGCGCCCCCTCGGTGGTCGGCGACGCCCGTTCGATCGTCACCGAGTTCGACGTCTACCAGCAGGAGCTGGCCCGGCTGGTCACCAACGTCTCCCGGCTGTACGACGCCACCTCCACGCTCCCCGTCTACCAGCCGGACCCGGGCACCCTGCGGGTCCTGCACGTCTCCGACATCCACCTCAACCCGGCGTCCTGGCACATCGTCGCCTCGCTCGTGGAGCAGTACGGGATCGACGTGATCATCGACTCCGGCGACACCATGGACCACGGCACCACCGCCGAGAACGGCTTCCTCGACCCGATCCGCGACCTCGGCGCCCCGTACGTCTGGGTGCGCGGCAACCACGACTCGGAAGAGACGCAGAAGTACCTCCGGGGCCTCAGGAACGTGCACGTCCTGGACGGGGGCAGCGCGGTGACCGTCGCCGGGCTGCGCATCGCGGGCACCGGCGACCCCCAGTTCACCCCCGACCGGACGCTGGCCCGGGGCGGCGAGGCGGCGGAGCGGATGGCCGGTCTCCGCCTCGCATCCGCCCTCCGCGACCAGACCCGGGCCGGCACCCCGGTGGACATCGCGGTGACGCACGATCCGCAGGCCGCCCGGGAGACGGACGGCACGGTTCCGCTCGTGCTCGCCGGCCATGTCCACCATCGGGTCAACGAGGTGCTCCCGCTCGGCACCCGGCTGAAGGTGGAGGGCTCCACCGGCGGCGGCGGGCTGCGCGCGGTGCAGAACGAGAAGCCGGAGAAGGTGCGCGCCTCGGTCCTCTACCTGGACCGCGCGACCCGGCGGCTCCAGGCCTGGGACGAGATCACCCTGGGCGGACTCGGCCTGACGACGGCCGAGGTGAGCCGCCATCTGCCGGAGGAGAACTCCCCCGCCGCGACCCCGTCGCCGACCCCGCCGGCCTCGTCGGCCCCGCCGACCGGTCCGCCGGGCAGCCCGCCGCCGACCCCGGTCGGCGCCCTGCCGAACACCTCGTCCGGCGCCTCTCCCCGCACCTCGCCCGACGGCTCGCCCGGCAGGGTCGGCCCGTCGCCGTGACCCGGCCGGGAAACCGTTTTGGCGTTAGCTCCGCCATCACATATGCTTCTGACGTCCCCGACGCGCTGGAAAGCGAACCGGCGGGCCTTTAGCCCTCATCGTCTAGTGGCCCAGGACGCCGCCCTTTCAAGGCGGTAGCACGGGTTCGAATCCCGTTGGGGGCACGCATTACCGTGTGCGAGACTTGTCTCGCACATTGCTTGGTCCTGTGGAGCAGTTTGGAGTGCTCGCCACCCTGTCAAGGTGGAGGCCGCGGGTTCAAATCCCGTCAGGACCGCTGCAGTTCTCAGGAGCTGCGTGGCTGGGTAGCTCAGTTGGTACGAGCGATCGCCTGAAAAGCGATAGGTCGCCGGTTCGATCCCGGCCCCAGCCACCTCCCGGAAGCCCCATCCCCACGGATGGGGCTTCCGCCGTTCCCGAGGTCGCCGGCGCGCCACTCCTCGCCGGCGAACGGCCACCGACCTGCATGTCCGCCGGATCGAGGACCTTTTCCCGCGGTTTGCCGTACCGACGTGGTCAGCACGGCGGCGCCGACACCGACCACCGTCGCCCCCGCGATCTCGGAGTGCGAAGCCCTGCCGGTCTCCATGGGACTCCCGCGCCGGCGCACGCACAGCGGCAGGTCGACCCCATGAGCCGGAGGGCGGCACGGCGGATCGACGCCTACCCGACGGCCGGAACGGCGTGACACTTGGTGCCGCGGGCACCGATGTCGACCGGACATCCACAAAGCCTCGCCTCTGTACGTTATCGTGTACGCCATGAAGACCATGAGCGTCACCGAACTGCGCGCCGGAATCGCCGACGCCCTCGACGCGGTCGAGGACGACGCCGAGGAGCTGGTCATCACCCGCGCCGGCCACGAGCCGATGGTCATCGTCTCGCTGGCCGAGTACGAGGCGCTGAAGGAGACCGACTACCTGCTGCGGTCACCGGCCATGGCCGAGCGCCTGCGCAGGTCCATCGAGCAGGACCGGGCGGGCAGGGGCACGATCCGCGAGCTGGTGGACCCGGACGACGAGAGCGGGCAGGGCGCGGCGTGAAGGTCCTCTTCCTCGACGACGGCTGGGACGACTACCTGTGGTGGCAGGCGAACGACCGCAAGCTGCTGAAGCGGCTGAACCAGCTGATCGCCGACGTCGACCGCAACGGCCACGAGGGGATCGGCAAACCCGAACCGCTGCGCAACGACCTTTCCGGCTACTGGTCGCGGCGCATCAACTCCGAGCACCGGCTGGTCTACCGCATCGACGAGGACGAGACCATCCACATCGTGGCCTGCCGCTTCCACTACGAACGCCGCTGAGGGCGCGCCCATCCGTGGGCAGACGTCCGGCACCGTCCCACATGGACGTCGGCCTTCCCCAGGGAGTGGGCGCCCGATCTTCGAATTCTTGGTATTCCCGGGGAGCGGGATCTTGGCGAGTACGGCATGAGCGAATACCAGTCCTACCAATTCCTCGCAGTCGACCGGCCGTTGAGCGAGCGGCAGCGGGATGAGCTGCGGGCGCTGTCCACGCGCGCCCAGATCACCGCGAACCGGATGATCAACCACTACGAGTGGGGCGACTTCAAGGGCGATCCGATCTCACTGATCGAGCGGTACTTCGACGCACACCTCTACTTCGCCAACTGGGGCGATCGCCGACTGGTGCTGCGCGTACCGGCCTCCCGCGTCCCCCTGGACACGGTCGCGCCGTACTGCCGCGAAGACGTTCTGACCGCACACCGCCACGGCGAGCACGTCATCATCGACATGACCAGCCAGGACGACGGGTTCGACGAGGACTGGTGGGTGCGCGAGCCCGAATGGGACGACGACGAGGACCACGGCGCCCTGGGCGAACTGATCGGCATCCGCGACGAGCTGGTCCGGGGCGACCTCCGCTCCCTCGGTATCGCGCGCTTGGCCGGCGGCCCGGAGCCAGGCCCGCACGATGAGGTGGACGGCATCCCTGACGGTCTGTCCACTGCCCAGCGGGCGCTGGCCGCTTTCCTCCGCGTCCCTGTGTGAACGCCCCCGCGCAGCCGTCGACCGGGCCCCTCGAATCGATCGTCCATGGCAACGCCGACGAGGGCGTACGGACCAGGGCGGCACGAACCCCGAATCACGCCGGACCGAGCGGGACGGAAGAGGACGGAAACAGGCCTGCGGGTCCGCCTCTCCGGTACAGCCCCAGGTCACGAAGGTGAATCCCCGGTTCGATCCCGGCCCCAGCCACCTCCCGGAGGCCCCACCCACACGGTTGGGGCCTCCGCCGTTCCCGAGGCCGCCGGCCCGGCAGTCATCGCCCGGACCGCGGACCGGGCGCCTCTCCTCCCCGTCCGACGCCCGGCGTCACCGGGCTCGGGTCACCCGGCCGGGTTCCCCACCGGGGTGACACTCTCGGCCGGGGCCGCGCTGCCGGTACGGGCCACCTCGGCGGCCTCCTCGATGGCCGAGGTGAAGGTCGCGTCGGGCTGGGCGCCCGCGAGCGGGCGGCCGTTGACGAGGAAGGACGGGGTGGCGGTGGCGCCGAGCCCGTACGCCTCGGCCTGGTCCCTGCTGACCGATTCCGACGCCGCCACGCTGTCGAGGTCGGCGCGGAACTTGTCGAGGTCCTTCACGCCCGCCTCCTTCGCGAGGGCGGTGAGCCGCTCGGGTCCGAACCCCTTCTCCTTGGCGCCCTTGGCGTACGCGGCCCGGTGGAACTCCCAGAAGCGCTTCTGGCGGCCCGCCGCCCAGGCGGCGCGGGCGGCGGCCTCGGACTCCGCGCCGAAGATCGGGAAGTTGCGCCACTCGATGCGCAGGGTGCCGTCGGCGACGTAGGCGTCGATCAGCTCCGGCTCGGTGTCCCGGGCGAACGTGCCGCAGTAGCCGCACTGGAAGTCGCCGTACTCGACGAGGACGACGAGGGCGTCCGTACGGCCGAGGGCCAGCGGGTCGCCGGGTTCGCGGCGGGCGAGCTTCGCGGCCTCCTCGTACTCCCCCGCGTCGGGCCGGGCGGACACGCCGACCGCGGCGGGGGCCGGACCGGGGGCGGTGGCCCGGTAGGAGGCGTAACCGAGCAGGGCTGCGGCGAGGGCCACGGCGGAGCCGTACAGCAGGGGCTTCTTCGACCGGCTCTTCTGGGGCAGGGGCATGCGGCACTCCGGGAGCGTCGTACGGATGCGGGGACGGCGGGGAAGAGGGACCCGCGCGCGGAGCGGCGGCTCTACCGGCCGGGCGCGCGGTGGACGGCGGCTATTCGCCTGCCGGAGCATCCGGAGCCACCGGAGCCGGAGCCGCACCCCCGAGAAGCGGTCCGGAGCGCGGTCCGGAGCGCCGGACGCGTCGTACGGGACAAGGCGAGGGCCCCTTCCCGGACGGTCTCGGCGGTCGACTGCCGGAAATGCTAGGCCGTGTCCGGCCATTCGCGTCGGATCGGCGGGCGGTGTCCGGTGCGGTGCATCGCAAGGCGGAGGACCACCCGCGTACCGGATGTACACGGGCGGTCCGACAACGCCGCGAGGAGCCGTGCCGGGCGCCGCCCGCCCGACGGGAATGGCCGGACGTGGCCTGGGGCCGTGTCCGGCCATTCGCGTCGGATCGGCGGGCGGTGTCCGGTGCGGTGCATCGCAAGGCGGAGGACCGCCCGCGTACCGGATGTACGCGGGTGGTCCGACAACGCCGCGAGGTGCCGTGCCGGGCATCCGCCACGCCGTGCCCGGCCCGGGGCGTGGCACGCGCGAAATCGGTTCGCCACTCTTCGGGCGCGGGTGAGATCCTGGGATCCGTATGTCTACTTCCTTCGCTGATCTCCAGTCCCAGCTCGGACAGCTCTCGCTCCGTGACGCGCACCGGCTCGGCCGGCGTCTCGAAGGGGCGCGCCGCATCCGCAAGCCCGAGGCCCGTCAGTCCGTCGTGGACGAGATCGCGGCCGAAGCGGGCAAGGCCGCCGAACGGCTCGCCTCGCGCGCCTCCCGGCTGCCCACCGTGTCGTATCCGGACCAGCTTCCGGTCAGCCAGAAGAAGGACGTGATCCTGGAGGCGATACGCGACCACCAGGTCGTGATCGTCGCGGGCGAGACCGGCTCCGGCAAGACCACCCAGATCCCGAAGATCTGCATGGAGCTGGGGCGCGGGGTGCGCGGCATGATCGGGCACACCCAGCCCCGCCGGATCGCGGCCCGCACGGTCGCGGAGCGCGTCGCGGAGGAGCTCGACACCCCGCTCGGCGAGACCGTCGGCTGGAAGGTCCGCTTCACCGACCAGGTGAACCCCGAGTCGACCTTCGTGAAGCTGATGACGGACGGCATCCTGCTGGCCGAGATCCAGACGGACCGCGAGCTGCTCGCCTACGACACGATCATCATCGACGAGGCGCACGAGCGGTCGCTCAACATCGACTTCCTCCTCGGCTACCTGGCCCGGCTGCTGCCGAAGCGCCCGGACCTGAAGGTCGTCATCACCTCGGCGACGATCGACCCGGAGCGGTTCGCCCGGCACTTCGGGGACGCCCCGATCGTCGAGGTCAGCGGACGCACCTACCCCGTCGAGGTCCGCTACCGGCCGCTCCTCGAAGAGGGCGGCGAGGACGCCGACCGCGACCAGATCACCGCGATCTGCGAGGCGGTGGACGAGCTCCAGTCCGCCGGCCCCGGCGACGTCCTGGTCTTCCTCTCCGGCGAGCGCGAGATCCGCGACACCGCCGACGCGCTCGGCAAACGCAACCTCCGCCACACCGAGGTGCTCCCGCTCTACGCGCGCCTCTCCCACGCCGAGCAGCACCGGGTGTTCCAGCGGACCCCCAGCGGCATCAGCCGCCGCATCGTGCTGGCGACCAACGTCGCCGAGACCTCGCTGACCGTCCCCGGCATCAAGTACGTGATCGACCCGGGCACCGCCCGCATCTCCCGCTACAGCCACCGCACCAAGGTGCAGCGGCTGCCGATCGAGGCGATCTCGCAGGCCAGCGCCAACCAGCGCAAGGGCCGCTGCGGCCGTACCTCGGACGGCATCTGCATCCGGCTGTACTCCGAGGACGACTTCCTCACCCGGCCGGAGTTCACCGACGCCGAGATCCTGCGGACCAACCTCGCCTCCGTCATCCTCCAGATGACCGCGGCCGGGCTCGGCGACATCGAGAAGTTCCCGTTCATCGACCCGCCGGACCACCGCAACATCCGCGACGGCGTGCAGCTGCTCCAGGAGCTGGGCGCGCTGGACCCGGCGGAGAAGGACGCGCGCAAGCGGCTGACCCCGCTCGGCCGGAAGCTCTCGCAGCTGCCGGTGGACCCGCGCCTGGCCCGTATGGTCATCGAGGCCGACCGCAACGGCTGCGCCCGCGAGGTCATGGTCATCGCCGCCGCGCTCTCCATCCAGGACCCGCGCGAGCGGCCCTCGGACAAGCAGACGCAGGCCGACCAGCAGCACGCCCGGTTCAAGGACGAGACCTCGGACTTCCTGGCGTACCTGAAGCTCTGGGAGTACGTACGCGAGCAGCAGCGGGAGCGTGGTTCCGCCAGCTTCCGCCGGATGTGCAAGCAGGAGTACCTGAACTTCCTGCGCATCCGCGAGTGGCAGGACATCTACTCCCAACTGCGCACGGTCGCACGGCAGATGGACATCAAGGTCGAGGAGCCCGCGGCGGACGCGGGCATCCCCGAGCAGGCGGTGCACACCTCGCTGCTGGCGGGTCTGCTGTCGCACATCGGGCTCAAGGACACCGAGAAGAACGAGTACCTGGGCGCGCGCAGCGCCAAGTTCGCGATCTTCCCGGGCTCCTCGCTGTTCAAGAAGCAGCCCCGGTTCGTGATGTCGGCCGAGCTGGTGGAGACCTCCCGGCTCTGGGCGCGGGTGAACGCGAAGGTCGAGCCGGAGTGGATCGAGCCGGTCGCCCAGCACCTGCTGAAGCGCACCTACAGCGAGCCGCACTGGGAGAAGGACCAGGCGGCGGTGATGGCGTACGAGCGGGTCACGCTCTACGGGGTACCGATCATCGCCCAGCGCAAGATCAATTTCGGCCGAATCGACCAGGAGGCGTCCCGGGACCTCTTCATCCGGAACGCGCTCGTGGAGGGCGACTGGCGGACGCACCACCAGTTCTTCCATGACAATCGCAAACTCCTGGGCGAAGTCGAGGAGTTGGAGCACCGCGCCCGGCGCCGCGACATCCTCGTGGACGACGAGACGCTCTTCGACTTCTACGACCAGCGCATCCCCGAGCACATCGTCTCGGGCGCGCACTTCGACTCCTGGTGGAAGCACAAGCGCCGGGACGAGCCGGACGCGCTGGACTTCGAGCGCTCCATGCTCATCAACGAGAAGGCCGGGGCCGTCACCAAGGACGACTACCCGGACTCCTGGCGACAGGGGAAGCTCAAGTTCAAGGTGACGTACCAGTTCGAGCCCGGCGCGGACGCGGACGGCGTGACCGTCCACATCCCGCTCCAGGTGCTCAACCAGGTCACCTCCGAGGGCTTCGACTGGCAGATCCCGGGCCTGCGCGAGGAGGTCGTCACCGAGCTGATCCGCTCGCTGCCCAAGCCGATCCGCCGCCACTACGTACCGGCCCCGAACTACGCGGCCGCGTTCCTCGACCGGGCCGTCCCGCTCCAGGAGCCGCTGCCCGCCACGCTCGCCCGCGAGCTCCAGCGGATGGTCGGGGTGCCGGTCACCGCGGACGACTTCGACCTGGGGCGCGTACCGGAACACCTCAAGATCACGTTCCGGATCGTCGACGAACGGCGCCGCAAGGTCGCCGAGGACAAGGACCTGGAGGCGCTCAAGCTCCGGCTGCGCCCGAAGGCCCGCCAGGCGCTCTCCAAGGCCGCCGCGGCCACCGCCGGGCCCTCGGGCGTCTCCATCGAGCGTTCGGGCCTCACCGGCTGGTCCATCGGCACGCTGGAGCGCGTCTTCGAGACCCGGCGGGCCGGGCAGCCGGTCAAGGCGTACCCGGCGCTGGTGGACCAGGGCGAGACGGTCGCCGTCCGGCTCTTCGACACCGAGGCCGAGCAGCAGCAGGCGATGTGGCGCGGCACCCGGAAGCTGATCCTGCTGAACATCCCGGTGAACCCGGCGAAGTTCGCCTCGGACAAGCTCACCAACCAGCAGAAGCTGGCCCTGTCGCGCAATCCGCACGGCTCCGTGCAGGCGCTCTTCGACGACTGCGCGACCGCCGCCGCCGACCGACTGATCGCCGCCCACGGCGGCCCCGCGTGGGACGAGGCCGCCTTCACGGCCCTGTACGACAAGGTCCGCGCCGACCTGGTGGACCTCACGGTCCGCACGGTCGGCCAGGTCCAGCAGATCCTGGCCGCCTGGCAGGCCTGCGAGCGCCGCCTGAAGGCCACCAACAGCCTGACGCTGATCAACAACGTCGCGGACGTGACGGAGCAGTTGGCGCGCCTCGTACCGGCCGGGTTCGTCACCGCGACCGGGCTGCGCCGGCTGCCCGACCTGATGCGCTACCTCGTCGCGGCGGACCGCAGGCTCCAGCAGATGCCGACCTCCGTCCAGCGCGACACCACGCGCATGGAGAAGGTCCACGAGATGCAGGACGAGTACGCCTGGCTGCTGGAGCAGCTGCCGCAGGGGCGGCCGGTGCCGCAGGAGGTCCTGGACATCCGCTGGATGATCGAAGAGCTGCGGGTGAGCTACTTCGCGCACGCGCTGGGGACGGCTTTCCCGGTGTCGGACAAGCGGATCGTGAAGGCGATCGACGCCGCCGCACCGTAGGCGAACGGCCTGCTCACACCCCTCGCAGGGGCGTGAGCAGGCCATCACCCCGAGTGAATTCGACCTGGCCCGCCAACCTCCTGTACAGTCCTGTTTCGCAGCCGGACGAGAGTACGGAAGCGGAGAACAACAGCAAGGTCCTGTGGAGCAGTTTGGAGTGCTCGCCACCCTGTCAAGGTGGAGGCCGCGGGTTCAAATCCCGTCAGGACCGCAGTAGTCGAAAGCCCGGATCGTCCCGATCCGGGCTTTCGCGCGTTCCGGGCCGCTCCGGCCGGGGCTTTGACGCTCCGGCCGGGGCTTTGACGCTTCGGCCGGGGTGGCGGCACTTCCCCCGGAGGTGTCCGGCACATCGCCGCCGCCCACAGGCATGGGCACGGGCACGGAACGGACGGGTCCGGAACGAACGGGGCATGCCGTTCCCTTCACCGGGCGAAGCCACCCCGCCGCGCACCGGGCGTGCGCCGCCTCCCGTCGGCCGCCTCCGCCGGTTCGCCCCCGCGCGCCCCGTCGGGCGCCGCCGGGGTCTCCGACGCCCCCGGCGGGCCCTCCGGGACTCCGGGGGCCCGGAGAGCGCCCGGAGGTGCTCCGGGGCGGCGATCCGGCCCCGGTCGGCCCCCGCTCCGGCCCCAGGGGGCCGTCGGGCCCGCGAGAGCACCCTCCGAGGGCCGCACGGGCACCCCGCCCGCACCGGCGGGTCCGCGCGGGGGCCTCCGAGGCGCCCTCGGGCACCCCCGGGGAGGGCGCGGAAGCCACCCTGGCGGAGGACGAAAGTCCCCACGGACAGTGACCACCGGCGAGGCTTCCCGGCTTCCCGTAGTGGCAGGCTGGATGTTGGCAAGCGGCAGGGGGTGTGACGGGAGTCACCGGACCAGTTTTTGGACAGGGTGGCTTTACCCTCCCCATACAACATCCGAATTTAATATGTGCAATTGCACCTCCCTCGAGGGCTCTCACGGAATCCATCCCTCCGGTTTCTCCCGACCCGTACGGGTAGCTCCCCCGCCTCCGGACAGACTCCTTCACCGGGTCGCACAGAGAACCCCACACCTGCCCACACCCCCCACCCGTACCGGCCCGGGGAGCGGCGTGGCAGGCTGTACGGAGAATCCCGGGAAGCGGCCGGAAAGGCGCCCCGGAAGCCCCGTACCGAGGCACCCGGCGCCCGGCGGAGCAGGTCGGCGGCCCGTACCGGCCGCATCGGCCGGCCGCACGTTCCGGGCGCACACCCCGGTCGGCCATGACGGCCGCACATGCCTCCCACCGGTGCCACCAGGGCGTTCACCGGCCATTCGGGCACAAAAAAAGATCGCGCTGGACCCGGCGGAGTCCAGCGCGATCTTTTACGACGTACCCGCATCGCACAGGTATGGCGCCCGTTGGGGCGGGCGCCCGTCGTATGGAGCTATGGGTGAGCGGCTGCGGTTGGGGGGCCGTCAGCTGCCCGGTCGTGATGCGGCGACAGGGGTACTTCAGGCCTCGCTGCGCTGCTGCGGAATACCCGCAAGCAGTGCGCGGACCTCTGCCTCGCGGTATCGGCGATGTCCACCGAGCGTACGGATGGACGTGAGCTTGCCAGCCTTGGCCCAACGGGTGACCGTCTTCGGGTCCACGCGGAACATCGTGGCAACCTCAGCCGGGGTCAGCAGCGGCTCGGCATCAGGGGTGCGAGCGGTCATGAGCGGCCTCCTCGGGAGAACCGAACCATCTCGGTTCTTTCCTCTAAATTCTGCACCTTGGCCCACGTTGCCCGAAATGGCGGACGGGGGCCGAGTCGGTTATAGGACGAACGGCTTGTCCTCGGCACTACAACTACACCATCCGTCCAGCCACGTCGGCCAAACCGATGGAATTGCCCTCCCAGGTGTTCATCAGCGACGGAAGCCGATGGACCATGCCATAGCGGACAGTCACGCGTCAGTAACGATCAGTCACAGAGCGATCAGGAGTCACTAGACCCCCCATAGTGCGCAATGCAGAGCAATCCGCCCATAGTTGGACGGACAGAGTCCTCCCCGGACTCCTTGTCCTATTTTGGCACGAGGGGTAGGGATGGGCGCAAGGGCGCCCTTAGTGCCGTCCGTCACGCTTGCGGCCATTGGACCGGTTCAGGACGTAAGACCTAGGCCGTGGGACGTAGCCTCCCGCCTCACCGGTCCCGCGCGCCACAGGAGTCGCATCCCACGGGCCGTCAGCCGGGCTTGCGAGCCCGTCCGGCCCCGCCGGATCACGTCCCGGCCCGGCACCTCTCGACCCGCCCCGTGGGTTCGCGTGCGTGCTCGCACAACTCGTCGGCGATCATCGGCTTCCTCAACTCCCCTTCCCGGTCACGGCCGCCCGTCCGGGCCGGCCTTCCTGGCGGAGGAGGCGGTTGGCGCACCTTGGCACGATTCCATCCGGTTGGCCTGCTTGCGACCGCCTCGGCATGAGGTTGCCCCGGTTCGGACCTTTCATGCCGCCGTGTTCCGATTCGCATCCATTGGTGGTGCGGTGCGCCGACACATGTTGACGCCGGACAGCCCTTTCCCCGTTCACTTCACGAAGCCGCGAGCCCCTGAAGCCCTCGGAGGCCGAAGCGCCCGGAGCCCTCGGAGCCCTCGAACCCCGGAGGGGCGGGCGCCTCGGTCGGCGGGCCGCTCGGCGGTCAGTTGGCGGACCGGAGGTCCCGCACCGCTCCCCAGCGTTCCGCGAGCCGCCCGTACGCCACCGCGGCGCGGTCGTTGTCGCCCGCGCGCAGTGCCGCGAGGCCCTCGGCCACGTCCGCGGCCGACCGGTCCTCGGCGAGCCGGGGGGCCGGCACCGCGTGCACGAGTCCCCCGTAGTCCAGTTCGACCAGGGACCGGGGGTGGAACTCCTCCAGCCAGCGGCCCACGTCGACCAGCCCGTCCGCCAACGGTCCGTCGTCCACGGTCTCGCGCAGGGTCCGCAGCCCGCGCGCCAGCCTGCGCCGCGCCTGCACCATGGGCGTCCGGTACCGCAGCGAGGCCGGTCCGCCCGCACCGTCCGGCGCCCCGTACTCCCGCTCCTCGTCGGTGAAGAGCACGAACCAGCGGACCGGTACGTGCCACACCGCCGTCCTGATCCAGGGCCGCGCGTCGGGGTTCCGGCGCTGCCACCGCTCGTGGTCGGCGGTCTGCTGGTCCCGGACCACCGGAGGCAGCACCGCGTCCAGCACATTGGCCGGAAACAGCCCTTCGAGCTCCTCCAGGGCCAGCCACCCGCGCAGCCGGGTCCGCCACGGGCAGACGCAGACCACCCCGTCGATCTCCGCGACGAAGGCGTCCGCGCTCTCGTGGGGGCTCACCCCGACCGGCGGCGTGGGCACCAAGTCGGCCAGCGAGCGCCGGAGTTCGTCCTGTGCCGTGGGGAACTCGGCACGTTGCGCGTAACGCGCCCAGTGGGCGCGCTCGGCCTCCGGGAACGCGGCGAGGGGCTCGTACACCCGCAGATAGGACGTGTAAGGGACGAGCACTGAAGACACCACCGGCATGAACCTGATCGTGTCACGCCCGTACTCCCTCAGGGGGGCATCCCCGGGGACAGGGGCGATCCGCGCGCGACCAGCGCCTACGCTCTGAACCGGACGGGCCGGTCCGCCGGCCCGCCGGGGCCTTCCCACCCGCAGAAGTCCCCTTCCGCCGCTTCGTACTTGGGAGTCACCACCGTGACCGATGTGACCGGCGCACCCGTCGACGTGCTGCGCACCCTGTTCCACTCGGACCAGGGTGGACACGAGCAGCTCGTCGTCTGCCAGGACCGGGCCAGCGGCCTCAAGGCCGTCATCGCCCTCCACTCCACCGCCCTGGGCCCCGCCCTCGGCGGCACCCGCTTCCACCCGTACGCGACCGAGGCGGAGGCCGTCGCCGACGCGCTGAACCTCGCGCGCGGGATGTCGTACAAGAACGCCATGGCCGGGCTGGACCACGGCGGCGGCAAGGCCGTCGTCATCGGCGACCCGGACCTCGTGAAGACCGAGGAACTCCTGCTCGCCTACGGCCGGTTCGTGGCCTCGCTCGGCGGACGGTACGTCACGGCCTGCGACGTCGGCACGTACGTCGAGGACATGGACGTCGTCGCCCGCGAGTGCCGCTGGACCACCGGCCGCTCCCCCGAGAACGGCGGCGCCGGGGACTCGTCGGTGCTCACCGCGTTCGGTGTCTTCCAGGGGATGCGGGCCTCGGCCCAGCACCTGTGGGGCGACCCGACGCTGCGCGGCCGGAAGGTCGGCGTCGCGGGCGTCGGGAAGGTCGGCCGGCACCTCGTCCGGCACCTGCTGGAGGACGGGGCCGAGGTCGTGGTCACGGACGTGCGCGAGGAGTCGGTGCGCCGGATCACCGACGCCCACCCCGGGGTCGCCGTCGCGGCGGACACGGAGGCGCTGATCCGCACCGGGGGGCTCGACATCTACGCCCCCTGCGCGCTCGGCGGCGCGCTGGACGGCACCACGGTGCCGGTGCTCACGGCGAAGGTGGTGTGCGGCGCGGCCAACAACCAGCTCGCGCACCCGGGGGTGGAGAAGGACCTCGCGGACCGCGCGATCCTCTACGCCCCGGACTACGTGGTGAACGCCGGCGGGGTGATCCAGGTCGCCGAGGAGCTGCACGGCTTCGACTTCGAGAGGGCCAGGGCGAAGACGGCGAAGATCTTCGACACCACCCTGGAGTTGTTCGCACTCGCGAAGGCGGACGGGGTTCCGCCCGCCGCCGCCGCGGACCGGATCGCCGAGCGGAGGATGGCTCAGGCCCGCCGCTCCCGGCGCGCCTGAGCGGGCGCCGGGCCCGGCCCGGACCGGCCGGAGTCCCGCCCCTTCCGGGGCCGCTCCGGCCGGCGGGAGTTCGCTCGGCATCCGCGAGACAAGACTCACGCCGGTCGGCGGGTCGTACGCCAAGAAGAGGTTAAAATCGCAGTTGACCAGCGAGGACGGAGCTCCTCATTGGTCCTGTACCGGGGCGCAAGACGCGGGCGGCGTACCGTATGGCCACGGAAGCAGGTACCGTTGAAGCTCTACGGGCACGGACTCTCATCCGAGAGGCCGTCCCGAAACATGAACGCGTGTCAAGACTCTGGGGCCGTCGAGCCCCGTCACCGAGGGGGTCGAGCCATGGGGCGCGGCCGGGCAAAGGCCAAGCAGACAAAGGTCGCCCGCCAGCTGAAGTACAGCAGCGGCGGAACCGACCTCACACGTCTGGCCAATGAGCTGGGCGCATCACCTTCGAGTCAGCCACCGAACGCCGAGCCGTTCGAGGACGACGACGAGGACGATGACCCGTACGCACAGTACGCGGATCTTTACAACGACGACGAGGACGAGGACGACGAGTCCGGCCCTTCGTCCCAGCGCCGCGGCGCTTGACCTCGCGCTGACACAACAACCCGGTCCGGGCCTGTCCCGGACCGGGTTCTGTGCTGTCCGGTCACGGTCGGGCCCTGGTGTTCGGGGCCGTGATCTTCGAAGCGGTTGTCTTCGAAGACGTGGTGTTCGGGGCCGGTGTTCGGGCCCGCTTGCGCGCGGTCCGGTCCGGGCCGGTGCGACGGCACCGCCAGGCCTCCGCCGGGCGGGTGCGACCGCCGTGCGGACCACGGACCCCGCCGGCGGGCGGGCGGACGATCACTGAATCGCCCTGCCCCGCCCCGTCCCGGTGGTTCCGCGTGTGATCAGCGGGCGTAGTCGCCGGTCAGCTCGGCGCCCGTGGCGTGGTCGCCGCGGTCGGTGATCTCGCCGGCAACCCAGGAGTCGACCCCGCGGTCGGCCAGCGTCGTCAGGGCCACGTCCACGGAGTCGGCCGGGACGATCGCGATCATGCCGACGCCCATGTTCAGCGTCTTCTCCAGCTCCAGCCGTTCGACCTTGCCGGCCTTGCCGACCAGGTCGAACACCGCGCCCGGAGTCCAGGTGGACCGGTCCACGGTGGCGTGCAGCCCGTCGGGAATGACCCGGGCCAGGTTGTTCGCCAGGCCGCCGCCGGTGACGTGGCTGAAGCCGTGCACCTCGGTCGTACGGGTGAGGGCGAGGCAGTCCAGCGAGTAGATCCGGGTGGGCTCCAGGAGCTCCTCGCCGAGGGTCCGGCCGAACTCCTCCACCTGGCGGTCCAGGGTCCAGCCGGCCCGGTCGAACACCACGTGGCGCACGAGCGAGTACCCGTTGGAGTGAAGACCGGACGAGGCCATGGCGATGACCGCGTCACCCTTGCGGATGCGCTCGGGGCCGAGCAGGCGGTCGGCCTCGACCACGCCCGTACCCGCACCGGCGACGTCGAAGTCGTCCGGGCCGAGGAGCCCCGGGTGCTCGGCGGTCTCGCCGCCGACCAGGGAGCAGCCGGCGAGGACACAGCCCTCGGCGATGCCCTTCACGATCGCCGCGACACGCTCGGGGTGCACCTTGCCGACGCAGATGTAGTCGGTCATGAAGAGCGGTTCGGCGCCGCAGACCACGAGGTCGTCGACGACCATGCCCACCAGGTCGTGGCCGATGGTGTCGTAGACGCCCATCTGCCGCGCCAGGTCGACCTTCGTGCCGACACCGTCGGTCGCGGAGGCCAGCAGCGGACGCTCGTAGCGCTTGAGAGCGGAGGCGTCGAAGAGTCCGGCGAAACCGCCGAGCCCGCCGAGACCCTCGGTCTCGGGGCGCTTCGTCTTCTTCACCCACTGCTTCATCAGCTCGACCGCGCGGTCGCCGGCCTCGATGTCGACGCCGGCCGCCGCGTAGGAAGCACCTGTTGTCTCAGACATTGCCCGGGATCTTTCGTGTGGGAATACGGGGCTGGTGGGAACGCCGGTCGGTCCGGATCACGGACGACGCAGCGCGTCGGCCGCCGCGGTGGCGGCGGGGCCGGCGGCCAGCTCGGTCTCCAGCAGCTGCTTGCCGAGCAGCTCCGGGTCCGGGAGCTCCATCGGGTATTCACCGTCGAAGCAGGCGCGGCAGAGGTTGGGCTTCTGGATCGTCGTCGCCTCGATCATCCCGTCGAGCGAGATGTACGAGAGCGAGTCGGCACCCAGCGACGTGGCGATCTCGTCGACGGACATGCCGTTGGCGATGAGCTCGGCGCGGGTCGCGAAGTCGATGCCGAAGAAGCAGGGCCACTTGACCGGCGGGGACGAGATCCGGATGTGGATCTCGGCGGCACCGGCCTCGCGGAGCATCCGGACCAGCGCGCGCTGGGTGTTGCCGCGGACGATCGAGTCGTCGACGACCACCAGGCGCTTGCCCTTGATGACTTCCTTGAGCGGGTTCAGCTTCAGACGGATGCCCAGCTGACGGATGGTCTGCGAGGGCTGGATGAAGGTCCGGCCGACGTAGGCGTTCTTGACCAGACCGGCACCGAACGGGATACCGCTGGCCTCGGCGTAACCGATCGCGGCGGGGGTGCCGGACTCCGGTGTCGCTATGACCAGATCCGCCTCGACGGGGGCCTCGGCGGCGAGGCGCCGGCCCATCTCGACGCGGGAGAGGTAGACGTTCCGCCCGGCGATGTCGGTGTCGGGGCGGGCCAGGTAGACGTACTCGAAGACGCAGCCCTTGGGCTTCGCTTCCGCGAAGCGGGAGGTGCGCAGACCGTTCTGGTCGATGGCGACGAGTTCGCCCGGCTCGATCTCGCGGACGTAGCTGGCGCCGCAGATGTCGAGGGCGGCGGACTCCGACGCGACGACCCAGCCGCGCTCCAGGCGGCCGAGAACGAGCGGGCGGATGCCCTGCGGGTCCCGGGCGGCGTAGAGGGTGTGTTCGTCCATGAAGACGAGCGAGAACGCGCCGCGGACCTCGGGAAGCACCTTGGTGGCGGCTTCCTCGATCGTGAGCGGCTTGCCCTCCTCGTCGGTCTGCCCGGCGAGCAGCGCGGTCACGAGGTCGGTGTCGTTGGTCGCGGCGACCTGGGTGGCGCGGCCGTCCTTGCGCGGCAGGTCGGCGACCATCTCCGCGAGCTGGGCCGTGTTGACCAGGTTGCCGTTGTGGCCGAGGGCGATCGAGCCGTGCGCGGTGGCACGGAACGTCGGCTGCGCGTTCTCCCACACCGAGGCACCGGTGGTGGAGTAGCGGGCATGACCGACCGCGATATGGCCCTGGAGCGACCCCAGAGACGTTTCGTCGAAGACCTGCGAGACCAGTCCCATGTCCTTGAAGACCAGGATCTGGGACCCGTTGCTCACTGCGATGCCCGCGGACTCCTGTCCACGGTGCTGCAGGGCATACAGTCCGAAATAGGTGAGCTTGGCGACCTCTTCGCCGGGAGCCCAGACACCGAAGACGCCGCAAGCGTCCTGGGGGCCCTTCTCGCCGGGGAGCAGGTCGTGGTTGAGTCGTCCATCACCACGAGGCACGCCACCGAGTGTAGGCGAGGTCGACCACTGGTCCGAATTGGGGACGGGGCTCGCACCGGCGGCCGGAGCCGCCCGGACGTGCGCGGACGCGAAGCGGGAAGTCCGTTTACGGGGGGTCTCGTTGATCACCGGGAGTGATCGGCGCCGGGTCCCGGACGACACCCCCCGGACTGCGGAGCGGCCGGAGCCCAGCGCTGCGGCCTCTCCCGGCCGGTGGCGGTGCCGTTGCGGCCGTCGGCGGCCGGCCCCGTCCGTCGCTCTGGGTGAGGCGGGCCCGGAGGGTGCCGGAGGCGCCCGTCGGCCGTCCGTTCCGTGGCGAGCCTCACACTGCGCGGTCCGGGAGACGGGCGCCGGGGACCGTACCGACGCTCCGAGCGGCGCTCCGGGTCCGGATAGCGGTACGCATGTCCGGACTGCGAGACGCTCGTTGACACGGACACGTCCAGACGGCAGGCTCCGGGGCCATGCAGCCCCTCGGTGATCTCTCGGTCACGCTCGTGGAGCGCCGCCACGTCGATCTGGGACGCCTGGCGAGCGCCATCTGTCGCTGTTCCTGAGCGCCCGAGCCGCCGAGCTCCCGAGTCCCCGGACCCGGGAACGCCCGGACTCGTGAATCCCTGAGCGGGCCGCCCGCGCCGCATGTGCGGGCCCCCTTTCGCGTACCCCTCGGCAGCCGGATCCCTCCCGGGCCCGCCCGTGCCGTCCGGTGTCCGTCTCCGCCTTACCCCGCTTCCTCCCGCTTCCCGCCCGCTTCCGTACGGGTCCGGGCGCGCCCGCGCGCACCCGGACGCCCTGCGGGGGCCCCGTGCCCGGAGTCGCCATGTCTTCCGCCCAGAACCAGAACCAGAGCCAGAACCAGAACCTCAGCCCGGACCAGAACCGGGACCCGAACCCGGACCGGAACGCCGGTGCCGGCGGGCCGTCCGGTTCGCTCTCCCGCCGTGCCTTCGGGACCGTCGTCGGCGCGAGTGCCGCCACCGCGGCCGTGGGCCTGTCGGCCGGACCCGCGTCCGCCGCCCCGGCGGGCGCCCCGGCCGCCGCGTCGCACGAGCCCGAGGCCGGGGAGCGGCCGTTCCGGGCGGCGCGCGGCAGGCACTCCCGCCGCCCGAACATCCTCTTCATCCTCGGCGACGACCTCGGCTGGGCCGACCTCTCCTCGTACGGCGCCCCGCACATCAGAACGCCGAACCTGGACCGCCTCGGCCGCCAGGGCGTGCGGTTCACCGACGCGTACGCGGGCTCCGCCACCTGCTCGCCGACCCGCTTCAGCCTCTACACCGGCCGCTACCCGGGGCGCACCGCGGGCGGGCTCGCGGAGCCGATCGCGGACCGGTCGGTGGGCCTGGAGCCGACCCACCCGACGCTCGCCTCGCTGCTGCGCTCCACGGGTTACGCCACCGCGCTGATCGGCAAGTGGCACTGCGGCTACCTGCCGGACTACAGCCCCACCAAGTCGGGCTGGGACGAGTTCTTCGGCAACTTCGGCGGGGCGCTGGAGTACTACTCCAAGCTCGGCCTCGGCGGCGAGTACGACCTCTACGAGGGCGACGCCGAGTACAAGGACCTCCGCTACTACACGCGCATCCTCACCGAGCGGGCGAGCGAGTACGTCCAGCGCGACCACGACAAGCCCTGGCTGCTGAACCTCAACTTCACCACCCCCCACTGGCCGTGGATCGCGGACGGCGACACCGAGGAGAGCGCGGAGGTCGTCCGGAAGATCAAGGCGGGCAATGTCGCCGCCCTGTTCCACAACGACGGCGGATCGGTCGAGAAGTACAAGGAGATGGTCGAGGACCTCGACCGTTCGGTCGGAAAGGTGCTCGACGCGCTGAGGAAGTCGGGTCAGGAGGAGGACACCCTGGTCTTCTTCGCCAGCGACAACGGCGGCGAGCGCTTCTCGTACCAGTGGCCGCTCTCCGGCAACAAGAGCTCGCTCCAGGAGGGCGGCATCCGGGTGCCCGCGGTGCTGCGCTGGCCGGCCCGGATCGACGCCGGGCAGGTCAGCGATCTGCCGGTGTTCTCGCCGGACTGGACCGCGACCCTGCTGGAGATCGCGGGCGCCCGCCCCGCCCCCGCGTACCCGCTGGACGGCACCAGCCTCGGCGGCTATCTGCTGCGGGGCGAGGAGGTGCCGGAGCGCGACCTGTTCTGGCGGGTGCGCGGCGAGCGCGCGGTGCGCCGGGGCGACTGGAAGTACTACCGGGGCAAGACCGGTGCCGACCAGCTCTTCAACCTGCGCGAGGACCAGCGCGAGCAGGCGAACCGGGCCGCGGAGGAGCCGGAGCTGCTGGCGGAGCTGCGGGCGTTCTGGGAGCGGACGAACGCGGAGCTGCTGCCGTACCCGGCGAGCACCGGCACCTCGCCGTTCTGAGCCGCTTCCGCCGCACCTCGCCGTTCTGAGCCGCTTCCGCAGCGCCTCGCCGTTTTGAGCCGCGTCCCGCCGCACCTCACAGGACCCGTCCCGCTGCCCGCTCCTGACGGCGGGCAGCGGGGCGTTCCCGCCGCTCAGCCCATCAGCGGCAGCAGCCCCGCGAGATCGGCGCGCTCCCCGCTCGCGGAGATCCGCGCCGCGTCCCGTTCCTCGGCCCAGCCGGCCCGTCCGGTGGCCAGCCGGATCCAGGTGAGCGGGTCGGTCTCCACGACGTTGGGGGGCGTACCGCGGGTGTGCTGGGGCCCGCCGAGGCACTGGACCACGGCGAACGGCGGGACGCGCACCTCCACCGAGCCGCCGGGCGCCCGCTCGGCGAGGGCGTCCGCGAGGAGCCGGGTGGCGGCGGCCAAAGCCTGCCGGTCGTACGGGATGTCCAGGCCGGTCGCCGCGCTGAGGTCGTCGGTGTGCGCGATCAGCTCGACGGTCCGGGTGACGAGGTAGTCGCCGAGGCGCATCGAGCCGGTGCGGGTCGGCAGCAGCCGCTCGGGGTCGGCGGGGCCCACCGCCGCCTCGAAGCGGGCCGCGACCTCCTCGTACAGGGCGGCGGGGTCGGGGTGGGCGGCGGCGAGCGCGCGGGTGTCCTCGTAGATCCGGTCCGCCCGCGCCGCCGTCGAGAACGGCCACTGGACCGGGGTCAGTTCCGGCTTGGCGCCGCGCGGCTCGGGCAGCTCCAGGTTCCGGGACACGGCCGAGAGCGCCTCCGTGAGATGGACGGCCAGCTCCCGCACGGTCCAGTCGCCGAGCCGGGTGGGCAGCGCGAGTTGATCGTCGGTCATCCCCGCGACCGCCCGCCCGGCCAGGGCGAACTGGGCCAGTACGGCGGTACGGGTGCGGTCGGGGTCGTAGCGGCGGGCGCGCTTGCGGGACGGCGGCATGACGACGAGCGTACGGCTCCGAGGGGCGTCGGACACCGGAGCCCCCGGGGCAATCCGGCCGGTTCCGGCGATGCCCGGGGCGCCCGTCACCGCCTGGTCGCGAAGGCCCCGATCCCGTCGGCCAGCAGGGCGAAACCCCGCTCGGCCAGCCGCGCCGCCTCCGGCGCGAGGGCGTCGACCGGCTCACCGGCGAGGACCCGGGAGCGGATCTCGCGGATCAGCGCGCCACGGGTGGCGATCAGCTGCGCCGCCACGATCCGGGCCTCGACCGGGTCCTCCCCCTCCTCGGCCAGGACCTCGGCGAGCAGGTCCCGGCTGCGTACGGAGTACGCGTGCGCCCGGCCGAGCAGCGACGGAGTCTCCGCGATCAGCCGGCGGACCGCCAGCACGACCGGGGCGTCGGAGAGCGCGACCGAGGGTTCCCGGGCGTCGAGGGCTTCGAGGAACTGGCGGCGCACCGCCGCGAGCGCCGACTCGCCGGGGGCCCGCTCGCGGACCGCCCGGGGGACGTCGTCGAGGTGCTCTTCGAGCGGGGCGCAGATCAGGTCTTCCTTGGTCCCGAAGTAGTTGAAGACCGTCATCTTCGAGACGTCGGCGGCCTCGGCGATCTCGGCCACGGAGACCTGGTCGAAGCCGCGTTCGAGGAAGAGGTCGGTGGCCACGGTCAGCAGACGGTGCCGCGTCCGGAGCTTCTTCCGCTCCCGCAGGCTCATGCCTTCGCTCATGGCGACACCGTACCAAGATGAAATTTAGGCTCGGCCTAAATATTGACCCGATACATTTTTGGCTCCATGGTGGTGTTCCGACCACGCGGCGCGGCACCCCACCGCGCCACATCCGAGGGGGAACACCGCCATGCCCGAGCCCGCGAACGAACCAGCGAGCGGCCCCGCGCCCGCAGCCGTACCCGCGGCCCGCCGGAGCACCGGCGCCACGATGACCCGTCGTCAGCACCACATCGGGCTGGCGCTCTGCGTGGTCACGATCCTGCTGGCCGTGATCGACACCAACATCGTCTCGGCGGCGACCGTGCCCATCGTCCGCGACCTCGACCCGGCCCACGGTGTCGACCGCATCCCCTGGCTGATCGCCGCCTACCAGCTCGCCGCGACCGCCGCCCTCCCGCTGTACGGACGGCTCTCCGACGTGTTCGGCCCGAAGCGCGTCTTCGTCGCGGCGCTCACCGCCTTCCTCACCGGCTCGGCGCTCTGCGGACTCGCCCCGTCGATGGGCGCGCTCATCGCGGCGCGGGCGCTCCAAGGGCTCGGCGGCGGAGGACTGATGGGCGTCACCATGGTGCTGCTGCGCACCCTGAGAGGCCCGTCCGCACGCTCCGGGAGCCGGAGCAGCGGCGTCGGCGGGGTGATCGCGGGCGCGGGCATGGCGCTGGGCCCCTGGCTCGGCGGACTCCTCGCCGACCACGCCGACTGGCGGTGGATCTTCTACGTCAACCTGCCGGTGGGCATCGCCGTGCTGGTGGCAGCCGTCACCGTGATCAGGATGCCCGCGCGCCCGGCGGCCGCCCTCGCCTCCCTCGACTTCCTCGGCGCGGCCCTGGCCGCGGCCTTCTCCACCACTCTGCTGCTCGTCACCGAATGGGGCGGCAAGGAGTACGCCTGGTCCTCCCCCACCGCGGTCGTCCTCATCGGTACGGCCGTCGTCGCCCTCGGGCTCTTCCTGTGGCGCCAGGCCACCGCGGCCGAACCGGTGCTCCCTCTCGGCCTGTTCCGCATCCGCCCGGTCCGGTACGGCTTCGCCGTCCAGGGCCTCGTCGGCCTGGCCATGATGGGCTCGATCGTCTACGTCCTGGTCTACCTCCAGGTCGTACGCCACCTCAGCTCCTCCGCCGCCGGGCTGCACCTGATCCCGATGGCGGCCGGCATGACCGCCGTCGGACTCCTCAGCGGAAGGCTCGTCGAGACCGGCTGGTCGCAGAAGAGGTTCGTGACCGGCGGCACGGTCTGCGCGGCCGGCGCTCTCGCCTGGCTCGCCAGCCTCTCCACCGACACCAGCCTGTGGACGGTCCGCGCGGCGCTGCTGCTCATGGGGATCGGCTTCGGGCAGCTCGTCGGCCAGTTGATCCAGCTGGTCCAGGACAGCGTGCCCGCCGACCGGATCGGGGTGGCGACCACCGGGGTCCGCTTCTTCCAGACCGCCGGCAGCGCGCTGGGCGCGGCCGTGCTCGGCACCGTACTCAGCCGCGTCTACGCCGCGCGCGGCCCGGGCGGCACGACGAGCGCCATCGGCGCGCTGACCGGCGAGGCGCGCCGGCAGGCGGTGGAAGCCTTCACCACCTCGGTCGACGTGGTGTTCTGGGCGGCCACCGGGGTCATGGTCCTCGCCGCGCTCCTCGCCGCACGGCTGCCGGAACCGCACCCCGCCCCGCACCCGGCGGAGCACCCGGCGAAGAGCGCCACCGCACCCGTACGGGAGACGGCCTGACCGTCCCGGAACAGCGCGATGCCCCCGCCCGGCGGACCGGACGGGGGCATCGGCGTTCGTACTCCAGGAGGGGGACTCAGGCGAGGAGCGCCGGAATCGTGCCCTCGTGCGCGGTCCGCAGCTCGCTCAGCGGGATGCTGAACTCGCCCTGGACCTCGATCTCGTCACCGTCCACGACACCGATGCGGGTGACGGGCAGACCCCGCGCGCCGCACATGTCGTTGAAGCGGAGCTCCTCGCTGCGAGGAACCGAGACGACCGCGCGCCCCGCCGACTCGGAGAAGAGGAAGGTGAACGCGTCCAGGCCGTCCGGGACGACCAGCCGGGCACCCTTCCCGCCGCGCAGGCAGGACTCGGTGACCGCCTGGACGAGACCGCCGTCGGACAGGTCGTGCGCGGCGTCGATCATGCCGTCGCGCGAGGCGGAGATCAGGATCTCGCCGAGCAGCTTCTCGCGGCCCAGGTCGACCTTGGGCGGCATCCCGCCGAGGTGCTGGTGGACGACCTCGGACCAGGCCGAGCCGCCGAACTCCTCGTGCGTGTCGCCGAGCAGGTAGAGCAGCTGCCCCTCCTGCGCGAACGCCACCGGGGTGCGCCGGGTGACGTCGTCGATCACACCGAGCACGGCCACGACCGGCGTCGGGTGGATCGCGGTGTCACCGGTCTGGTTGTACAGCGAGACGTTGCCGCCGGTGACCGGGGTGCCCAGCTCCAGGCAGCCGTCCGCGAGACCGCGGGTGGCCTCGGCGAACTGCCACATGACGTCCGGGTCCTCGGGCGAACCGAAGTTCAGGCAGTCCGAGATCGCGAGCGGCTTGGCACCGGAGGCGGCGACGTTGCGGTACGACTCCGCCAGCGCGAGCTGCGCACCGGTGTAGGGGTCGAGCTTCGCGTAGCGGCCGTTGCCGTCGGTCGCCATGGCCACGCCGAGGTTGGTCTCCTCGTCGATGCGGACCATGCCGGCGTCCTCGGGCATCGCGAGCACGGTGTTGCCCTGCACGAACCGGTCGTACTGGTCCGTGATCCACGTCTTCGACGCCTGGTTCGGCGAGGAGACGAGCTGGAGGACCTGCGCGCGCAGCTCGGCGGCGTTCACCGGACGGGCCAGCTTGCCGGCGTCGTCCGCCTGGAGCGCGTCCTGCCACTCGGGGCGGGCGAACGGGCGGTGGTAGGTCGGGCCCTCGTGGGCGACGGACCGCGGCGGAACGTCCACGATCTGCTCGCCGTGCCAGAAGATCTCCAGCTGGGAGCCCTCGGTCACCTCACCGATGACGGTGGCGATGACGTCCCACTTCTCGCAGATCTCCAGGAAGCGGTCCACGTGCTGCGGCTCGACGATCGCGCACATGCGCTCCTGCGACTCGCTCATGAGGATTTCCTCGGGCGAGAGGGAGGAGTCGCGCAGCGGCACGGTGTCCAGCTCGACGCGCATGCCGCCGGAACCGGCGGAGGCCAGCTCGGAGGTGGCGCAGGAGAGCCCGGCGCCGCCGAGGTCCTGGATGCCCGCGACGAGCTTCTCCTTGAAGATCTCCAGGGTGCACTCGATGAGGAGCTTCTCCTGGAACGGGTCGCCGACCTGGACGGCCGGGCGCTTGGCCGGGCCGGTCGACTCGAAGGTCTCGGACGCGAGGACCGAGACGCCGCCGATGCCGTCGCCGCCGGTGCGGGCACCGTAGAGGATGACCTTGTTGCCGGGGCCGGAGGCCTGGGCGAGGTGGATGTCCTCGTGCTTCATCACACCGATGCAGCCGGCGTTGACGAGCGGGTTGCCCTGGTAGCAGGCGTCGAAGACGACCTCGCCGCCGATGTTCGGCAGGCCGAGGCAGTTGCCGTAGCCGCCGATGCCCGCGACGACGCCCGGCAGGACGCGCTTGGTGTCGGGGTGGTCGGCCGCACCGAAGCGCAGCGGGTCGACGACCGCGATCGGGCGGGCGCCCATGGCGAGGATGTCGCGGACGATGCCGCCGACGCCGGTCGCCGCACCCTGGTAGGGCTCGATGTACGACGGGTGGTTGTGCGACTCGACCTTGAAGGTGACCGCGTAACCCTGGCCGACGTCGACCACACCGGCGTTCTCGCCGATGCCGACGAGCATCGCGTCGTTGGCCGGGACCTTCTCGCCGAACTGCTTGAGGTGGACCTTGCTGCTCTTGTAGGAGCAGTGCTCGGACCACATCACGGAGTACATGGCGAGCTCGGCGCCGGTGGGACGGCGGCCCAGGATCTCGCGGATGCGGGCGTACTCGTCCTCCTTGAGGCCGAGTTCCTTCCAGGGCTGTTCGGCGTCCGGGGTCTCGGCCGCGTGCTTGACCGTATCCAGGCTCATGCGTTGACCAGCTTCTTGATGATCGAGGTGAAGAAACCGAGGCCGTCCGTGCCGCCGGTGCCGATCAGCGGCTCGACCGCGTGCTCGGGGTGCGGCATGAGGCCGACGACGTTGCCGGCGGCGTTGCTGATGCCGGCGATGTCACGGAGCGAGCCGTTGGGGTTCACGTCCATGTAGCGGAACGCGACGCGGCCCTCGGCCTCCAGCTCGTCGAGCGTGCGCTCGTCGGCGGTGTACCGGCCGTCCATGTTCTTCAGCGGTACGGAGATCTCCTGGCCGTCCGCGTAGTCCGCGGTCCAGGCCGTCCCCGTGTTCTCCACCCGCAGCTTCTGGTCGCGGCAGATGAAGTGGAGGTGGTTGTTGCGCAGCATCGCGCCGGGCAGCAGGTGTGCCTCGGTCAGGATCTGGAAGCCGTTGCAGATGCCGAGGACCGGCATGCCCGCCTTCGCCTGCTCGATGATGGTCTCCATCACCGGCGAGAAGCGGGAGATGGCTCCGGCCCGCAGGTAGTCGCCGTAGGAGAAGCCGCCCGCGAGGACGACCGCGTCGACCTGGTGCAGGTCCTTGTCGCGGTGCCACAGCGATACGGGTTCGGCCCCCGCGACCCGGACCGCGCGCAGCGCGTCCTTGTCGTCGAGGGTGCCGGGGAAAGTGACGACGCCGATACGAGCGGTCACTTCGCGGCCTCCTCGGACTCCACCTTCACGACGAAGTCCTCGATGACGGTGTTCGCGAGGAAGGTCTCGGCGAGTTCGTTGATCCGGGCCAGGGCGGCATCGTCGACCGGCCCTTCGACCTGAAGCTCGAAACGCTTCCCCTGGCGAACGTCGGCGATTCCCTCGAAGCCGAGACGGGGCAGTGCGCGCTGCACCGCCTGTCCCTGCGGGTCGAGGATCTCCGGCTTGAGCATGACGTCGACTACGACGCGTGCCACTGGCACTCCCAATGGTGTGGTGCGGCTGGGTCTCCGGGGGGTTCCCCAGACCCCGGCGGGTCCTGTCAGCGTACCTGCCGGAAATTTCTACGCGGGTAGACAAGGATCTGCGGATCACGTACGGATATCGATCACCACCGGCCCGGGGAAAAGTCCGAGGAAAAAATCAGTACCGATTGCGGACGGACACGCGAAACAATTGAACGGGCTTCACAATGCCGTACCACCGCTGTACAAATGATTACCAAGGAAAGCATCACGGCTCGAAGAACACCGGAACACCGACGCCTCGGGATCGGGCCGGAGCCAGCGAGCCCGGCCTGATCCGACGACACAACCCCAGGCAGCCGGAAGGCCGGCGGCCGCGCACGTCAGACGCGCGGCCGCCGCAGGAAAGGACCGATATCCGTGGCGCAACGCGTAGTGGTCACGCTCTCCGACGACATCGACGGAGGACAGGCGGCGGAAACGGTTACTTTCGCCATCGACGGGAAGTCCTACGAGATCGACCTCAATCCCGCCAACGCGAAAAAACTGCGGAAGACACTGGCTCCGTACGTGGCGGCCGGCCGAAAGCAGACAAAAGCCGGAAAGCACGGCAAGACCCCCGTTTCGTACCACCACACCTCCCTCGCCCCCGACCCGGCGGCCGTCCGCGCGTGGGCGCGGTCGCACCAGATGGACGTGCCGGCCCGGGGACGCATCCCGAAGAGGGTCTACGAGGCTTTCGAACAAGCGAGTTGAGCGAGGGGCAGAACCCGGCGGCGGCGCCCGGAGGTCCGCAGGGGCCTCCGGGACGGCCCGTGCGGAGCGTCCTCGCAAACATCCCCGGGGGAGCCGACTTGCGCTTCACCCCCGCAGTTCGGATAGAGTCTGGATCACGCCAAGGGGCAAGGCCGAAAGGCCCCAACCACAGCAGCGTGCGGGTGTAGTTCAGTAGTAGAACACCCCCCTTCCAGGGGGGAGGCGCAGTGTGCGATTCCTGTCACCCGCTCTGCATCGCTTTCCGACCACTCCGGTGGATCGGGTAGAGTGGTGCTCGCGCCGCCCGGTGAAAGCCGAGCGGAGGCAATGCGGACGTAGCTCAGTTGGTAGAGCGCAACCTTGCCAAGGTTGAGGTCGCCAGTTCGAACCTGGTCGTCCGCTCCAAAAGAAAGACCCCGGTCGATTTCGACCGGGGTCTTTCTCGTGTGCGCCGGATACGTGCGCCTGATACGTGCGCCTGATACGTGCGTGGGATGCGTGCGCCGGGTCGGGCGCCGATCTTTTTTCTTTCGGGGATCCGGTTCCGCGGTGTCGGCATCCGTGTCCGCCATGACGGATGTCATGCCGGGTGGTGACGGCTCGCACTGCCGCCGGGCTCCGGCCCCGGCCAGCCTGGATGCATGACCAGTGACGCCCATGGCGGCGACCCAACCCCTGCCGGTACGGCGGTGATCGAGGCCCACGCGGTGCGACGGCGGTACGCGGGCGGCTTCGAGGCCGTCTCCGGGATCTCCTTCTCCGTACCGCGCGGGGAACTCTTCGCCCTGCTCGGCACCAACGGCGCCGGGAAGACCTCCACGGTGGAGCTGCTGGAAGGGCTCGCGGTGCCGGACTCCGGGACCGTACGCGTCCTCGGCCACGACCCGTACCGCGAGCGGGGTGCCGTCCGCTCCCGGACCGGGGTGATGCTCCAGGAGGGCGGCTTCCCGTCCGACCTGACGGTGACCGAGACCGTACGGATGTGGGCCGCGTGCACCAGTGGCGCCCGGCCCGTCGGGGAGGTGCTGGAGCTGGTGGGGCTGACCGGCCGTGCCCGGGTCCGCGTCAAGCAGCTCTCGGGCGGTGAGCGGCGGCGCCTCGACCTGGGGCTGGCCCTGGTCGCGCGTCCGGAGGTCCTCTTCCTGGACGAGCCGACGACCGGGCTCGACGCGGAGGGCCGGCGCGACACCTGGGAGCTCGTCAGGAACCTGCGGGACGGAGGCACGACCGTGCTGCTGACCACGCATCACCTGGAGGAGGCCGAGGCGCTCGCGGACCGGCTGGCGATCATGCACGGCGGCCGGATCGTGGCCTCCGGGACGACGGCCGAGGTCACGGCCGGGCAGCCGGCCCGCATCAGGTTCCGGCTGCCCGAGGGAGTCCCGGCCGACCGGCTGCCGGTGGGTCCGGGTGGCCCGGACCGGACCGTGGTGGGCGTGGGCGGGTGGATCGAGATCCGTACCCACGTCCTCCAGGAGTCGCTGGGCACCCTTCTCGGCTGGGCGGCCCGCGAGGCCGTCGTCCTCGACGGGCTCGACGCCCGGTCCGGGTCGCTGGAGGAGGCGTTCCTGGAGATCGCGCGTACCGGGGGCGGGGAGGTTCCCGGGGGCACGGTTCCCGGGAACCCGGAGCGGACCGGGGCACGACGGACGCAGGGGGCGGCGGCATGAGCATCACCACCAGGGCGGGCATCTCCACCACCCGCACCACGGCGGGGCGGCGGCTGACCGCCCTCGCCCGGGCCGAGTTCACGCTGCTCGCCCGGAACAGGACGGCGGTCTTCGTCGCGCTCCTCATGCCCCTGGCGATGACGGTCGCCCTCAAGTCCTCGCTGGACCGGGTCGACCTCGGGCCCGCCGGGATGTCCGTCGCCGGGGCCGCGCTGACCGGCGGGATCGGGGTGGCGCTGATCCAGGTCGTCCACATGAACCTCGTCTCCACGTACGTCGCCCGGCGCGAGGAGCTGGTGCTGAAGCGGCTGCGGACCGGGGAGATCCGGGACCTGGAGATCCTCGGCGGGACGGCGCTGCCCGCCGCCCTCCTGCTCCTCGCGCAGAGCGCGGTGATCGTGGCGGTCGGCGGGGCCGCACTGGGGCTGGGGGCGCCGGAGCGGCCCGCCCTGCTGGTGGCGGGGCTGCTGCTCGGCTGCGTCCTGCTCGCCGGGCTCGCGGCGCTCACCTCGGCCGGTACCCGCACCGTGCAGACCGCGCAGCTCACCACCCTGCCGTTCTTCCTCGTCTCCGGGATGGGCTCGGGGCTCTTCGTCCCGCTCGCCATCCTCCCGGACCGTGTCGCCGCCGCCTGCGAACTGCTGCCGCTGACCGGGGTGATGACCCTCGTCCGCGCCGGATGGCTGGGCGGCGAGTCCGGCGGTGCGCTGGTACGCGCGATGGTCGCCGCTCTGGCCTGGACCGCGTTCGCCGTGTTTGCTGGGCGGCGGTGGTTCCGATGGGACCCGCGGCGCTGAACCACGGCGGCGACGGCACGGGGGACGGAGAAACGGTGATCCGGCGTACGAGGGAGTGGCGGCGCCGCTGGCAGGGGCGCGGCCGGCTCCAGCGCATCGACCTCTACCAGCGGGCGACCCTGGAGACGATGCCCTGGTTCTTCCTCCTCGCCTGGGGGATCACCCCGCTCGCCGCGGACCTGCGCCACGATCCGCTGCCCTGGGCGCTGGGCGGCCTGTTCACCCTGGTCTGCGCCGCCCAGTGCGCGTACCTGCACCGGACCCTGCTCCCCGCTCACCGGTCCTACCTGGGCCGGGGCACCTTCCCCGTCCGCGGTCTGGCCGTCCCGGTGGTGCTGCTCGCCGCCGGGCTGGGGCTGCTCGTGGTGCTGGCCGCCACGCACGGGATCGACGGCGACGGGCTGGCGATGTTCGCCCTCGACCTGCCGGTCGCCTTCGCCACCCCGTACGTCCTCCTCGTGCCGGTCCGGAACTTTCTGCTGCACTGCCTGGCGTACGCGGCGGTGAGCGCCGGGCTCTTCGCCACGGCCGGGGTGCGCGGCGGGGCACTGGCCGCGGTGGCGGGCGCGGGGCTGATCAGCGGGCTCCTGATGCTGCTGGCGGTGCGGCCCTCCGCGTGGAGCCTGAGCGTGATGTGGCAGGCGGAGGAGGCCCGCGACCTCCAGGCGCGGCTGGCGGTGGCGGAGGAACGGCTCCGGTTCGGCCGGGACATGCACGACGTGCTGGGCCGCAATCTCGCGGTGATCGCGCTGAAGAGCGAACTCGCCGTCGAACTCGCCCGGCGCGGAAAGCCCTCGGCCGTGGACCAGATGGTCGAGGTGCAGCGGATCGCCCGGGCCTCCCAGCAGGAGGTCCGCGAGGTCGTACGCGGTTACCGGGAGGCGGACCTGCGCGCCGAACTCCACGGAGCGCAGGCCGTGTTGCGGTCGGCCGGCATCGACTGCGCGGTCGAGGAGGACCGGGCCGCGGCGGACCGGCTGCCCGCCGCCGCCGGATCGGCGCTCGGCTGGGTGGTGCGCGAGGCGACCACCAACGTGCTGCGCCACGGCGACCCGCGCCGCTGCGTGATCCGGCTCGCGGCGGACACGGGGACCGGGACCGTACGGCTGACGGTGGAGAACGACGGGGTGCCCGGCGGCCCGGGGCCCGGCCCCGTCCCCGCCTCCGGGGGCTCGGGTCTGCCGGGGCTGCGGGAGCGGCTCGCCGCGCTCGACGGCTCGCTGGAGGCGGGGCCGGCCGGGAGCGGGCTCTTCCGGCTCACCGCCACGGTGCCGGTGGATGTACCGGTGCCGGAGGGCTCGCTCATCGTGTGCGAGCCGGAACTCGTGGAGGAACGTTGACCGCCGCACCCGAACCCGCCGCACCCGGACCCGCCGCTGCCGAACCCGCTGCTGCCGGGCTACCCGCGCCGGTGCGTCTGCTGCTCGCCGACGACGAGCATCTGATCCGGGGCGCCCTCGCCGCGCTGCTCGCGCTGGAGGACGACTTCGTGGTGGTCGCGGAGGCGGCGACCGGGCCCGAGGCGCTCGCCATGGCGCTGGCCCACCGGCCCGATGTCGCGGTCCTCGATCTCCAGATGCCGGGCGCCGACGGTGTGAGCGTGGCCACATCCCTGCGGACCGAACTGCCCGGCTGCCGCACCATGATCGTGACGAGCCACGGCCGCCCCGGGCATCTGAAACGGGCCCTGACCGCGGGGGTGCGGGCCTTCGTGCCCAAGACGCTCAGTGCCCGCCGGCTGGCCGAGATCATCCGCATCGTGCACGGCGGAAACCGTTACGTGGACCCGGAGTTGGCCGCCGACGCGATCTCCGCCGGGGACTCGCCACTGACCGCCCGGGAAGCCGAGGTGCTGGAACTGGCGGCGGACGGCGCCCCCGTCGCGGAGATCGCCGTGCGGGCTTCGCTCTCCCCCGGAACGGTCCGCAACTACCTCTCCTCAGCGGTCTCCAAACTGGGCGTGGAGAACCGTCATGCGGCAGTGCGTTTCGCTCGGGCTCAAGGATGGGTATAGTTGGCATCGCGCTCAGGCGCAGATGCGAACGTAGCTCAGCTGGTAGAGCGCAACCTTGCCAAGGTTGAGGTCGCGAGTTCGAACCTCGTCGTTCGCTCCACGTGAGAAAGGCCCCGGTCCTCAGGACCGGGGCCTTCTTCGTGTCCGGACGCCCCTCGGAGCCGTACCCCTTCTCGGGGGAGACGCGCTGCCGCCGGGAGACGCGCTGCCGCCGCCCTCTCGTGGCAGGGGGCGGCGGGCAGCGGGGGGGGGCGGGGCTACTCCCAGCTGAGGCCGGTCAGCCGCTCGTACGCCTCGATGTACTTGGCGCGGGTCGCGTCGACGACCTGCTGCGGCAGGGCGGGCGGCGGGGTCTCGCTCTTGCGGTCCCAGCCGGAGGCCGGCGAGGTCAGCCAGTCGCGGACGAACTGCTTGTCGTACGAGGGCTGGGCGTGGCCCGGCTCCCACTCGGCGAGCGGCCAGAAGCGCGAGGAGTCCGGGGTCAGCACCTCGTCGCCGATGATCAGCTCTTCGGTGCCGTCCGCGCCGGTCGCCCAGCCGAACTCGAACTTGGTGTCGGCCAGGATCAGTCCGCGCCCGTGCGCGATGTCCCGGGCGCGCCGGTACACGTCGAGGGTGAGCTGACGCAGCAGGGTCGCCGTCTCCACGCCGACGGTGTGCGCGACCGCCTCGTAGCTGACGTTCTCGTCGTGGTCGCCCACGGCGGCCTTCGTCGCCGGGGTGAAGATCGGGCCCGGCAGTTCGGAGCCGTCGACGAGCCCCTCGGGGAGGCCGATGCCGCAGACCGTGCGGGAGGCGTCGTACTCGATGAGCCCGGAGCCGGTCAGGTAGCCGCGGGCCACGCACTCGACCGGGACCATCCGCAGCGAGCGGCAGATCGTCGTGCGGCCCTCCCAGTCGGCGGGGGCGCCGGCCGGCACCTCGGTGGAGATGACGTGGTTCGGCACCAGGTCGCCGAGCTGGTCGAACCACCAGAGCGACAGCGCGGTCAGCACCCGGCCCTTGTCCGGGATCTCGGTCGGCAGCACCCAGTCGTACGCGGAGATGCGGTCGCTGGCGACCATCACGAGGTCACCCGCCTCGTTCCGGTACAGCTCACGCACCTTGCCGGTGTGCAGGTGGGTGAGGCCCGGAACCTGGACGGGCTCGGGCTTTTCTACGAAACCGGACACGCTGCCTCCGCGTAGGTTGATCCAAGGGTCGCGGGTCCGATTGTCCCGTATGCCGGTGCCACCCCGCCGCGTGGGGCGGTCCGGCGGGGTACGGGCACCGGGCACGGCACCTCCGCGGCACGTCCGCGGGCCTGCGGACCGCCCTGGCCGAGGCGTCAGTCGCGCTTGCAGATCCGGTTCAACAGGTTGGCCGTGGCCTGTTGGATGCGCGCGTCGGTGTGCCCGGGCCGGTCCAGCGCCGGCGACCAGGCGAACGTCCCGGAGGCGAAGACGAGAGCCCCGGACGGCGCCTGGTAGAGCGAGGTCTCCTGATGGCGCCGGGCACCCTCGGAGTCCTCGTACGGCGAATGCGCGAGCAGGATGCGGCTCTCGTGCTCCGGCAGCGCCGTGCGCGGGTAGTACCGGTCGGCCTCGCCCGCCACCAGACCCGCGATCTCCTCGCCCTCCACGGCCCCGGTGCCCCGCCAGAGCCAGTGGTCGGCGTTGCGCACGATCAGCGGCGAGGGCTCGGGCACCCGGCCCGCGTACTGGATGCCGAGCAGCAGCTGCTCCGGTTTGTCGACCTCCCGCCAGAGCGCGGCCTTCCCCGGCCCCTGCCGTTTGCGGCAGGTGAGGAGGCGGTCGGGCACCCCGGACGGGGACGCCGAGAGCGACACCTGCCAGTACATGGTGTTGGCCGAGAGGAAGACCAGCGAGGTCCCGGTGTCCCGCGCCAGCTCCGCGGTGCGCCGCATCGGGACCGACCAGTACTCGTCGTGGCCGGGGAAGACCAGGCCCCGGTAGCGGCCCGGGTCGACGCGGCCCGCGTGCAGGTCGCGGGCGTCCGCGTAGGCGAGGCTGTAGTCGTACCGCTCCGCCCAGCGGATGAAGTCGTAGGCGTGGCCGACGTGGAGCGGCAGCCCGGCGCCCGCGTACGGGCGGTCGAAGGAGACCGTCACCGCCGCCTCCTCCTCGCCCAGCAGCCCGCCCTTCTCGTCCCACGCGTGGTACAGGCTGGCGCCCGTCACACCGTCCTCGGGATAGAGGTTGTACGCCTGCCACGTGATGTCGGGGAGCAGCAGCAGCAGATCGGCCGGGTGGTCGTCCCGGACCGTGAACGGGACGTGCGAACGGTGACCGTCGTCGGTCGTCAGCACGGCGACATAAGCACCCACCGCCCACTCCGCCGGGATCTGGAGCCGCCAGGAAAGCCACCAATGGTGGCAGGAAACAGTCTTGTCGGCGGCGAGCGGAGGGGGCTGCACGATGCCCGACTGGCGCGGAACCGTGGTGATCTTCCGGGCGCCGTCGCCGCCGTAGTGACCGATGCGGTAGATGTCGACGTAGAACGGCTGGGGCGGGTCGACCGTGATGTGGAAGTCGATCGCCTCACCGGGCGCCGCCGCCCCGGGCGACGCGAAACCCTTCACCTGTCGGCGCACGTCATCGGCGGTGCGCGGGCCGCCGCCGCTGCGCCCCAGCTCGGGGTCGGCGTACCAGGGGACCACCTGCCCCGTGTCGTTGAGGTAGTTCTCGCTGTTGCGCAGCCAGGGCAGCGGCCCCTGGCCGAACGGATCGCTCACGGCGTGCGCGAGGGCGCCCGACTCCCATCGGCTACTGTGCTCCGCCCCCATGACCGGCCCCTCCCTCACGTCCCCCGTACCACTCTGGTGCGCCCTGTGTCAGGGCCGATCCCAGCACATCACATAACGCATGCGGCTCGTCACCGTTCGTCGTGAATTGACGTGAACGGAACCTACCCTTCCGGGTATTGGGCCCGTACCGAGGTCCGCACGAGCGCGCGGAAGGCGGCGTGCGCCGGGCGAGGGCGCGTGCGCGGGGCGCGAAACGGCCCCCTGTCGGCCCCGCTTGCGCGGACCGATTGCGTACACGGTGCCATATTTCCGTATACGGAGGGCCCGTTGCGGCGGACCGGGACACATTTCCGTATCCGGGGGGCGTGTTGACTCCGCACGGGGCGCGCGCACCAGCCCGAGCGCCGGGTGGGCACGGTGTTCTCCACGGTGCCGTCGTGTGCGGGTACGGGCGCGGTCCTGCGCGGGTCCGGCCGCCGGTCGTACGCGGGTGCGCCGTCGGTCGTACGCGGGTGCGGCTGCCGGTCGTGGTCAGACCAGGCGGACCGGCTTGTCCTCCCGGATGCCCAGCTCGGAGAGCCAGGAGCGCAGCGGTTCCGCGTCGCCGTCCTCCACCAGGCTGAGCACCGGAGTACCCAGATCCGTCCGGCGCGACCCGTCGACCAGCAGCGCGGGGCCGTCCAGCCAGTCGAGGCCGGGGGCCGCCCCGGCCGTGTCCACGGCGGCGCAGCAGACCATGGCCGTGACGTGGTCGGCGAGCAGCTCCGTGCCCGTACGGGGCGGCTGGAGCGGGAAGAGCGGGAGCGGGCCGGGGCCCCAGAGGTCGAGCGGGTCCACGGTCTGGCCGTTCCCGCCGGCCGCCCCGCGGCCCGCCGTACCGGCCGCCGCGGTGCCGTTCGCAGCCGTGCCGTTGGCCGTCGTGCTGTTGGCCGTCGTGCTGTCCGCCGAGGGGGGCACCGTGCCCTTCGCCGTACCGGCGGCGGGTGACTCGGCCTCGGCCCGGGCGGCGGCCTCCGCGGCCTCCTCACGGGCGACGGCCGCTCCGACGGCGGCCGCGAGCTCCTCGCCGCCGCCCCGGCCCACGAGGTGGTCGATGACCCGGGCCAGCGTGGGAGCTCCGGCCTCGGCGGTCCGTACGGCTCCTTGCGCCGAGGAGCACGAGGGGCGCTGGGCGGTGGGCCCGGTGGGAGCGGACGCGACCGGGCCGGGGGCCGCGGTGCCGAGGGCGTCCATGACGCCGTGCAGCCGGGCCGCCTCCGTACGCCACTTCCGGTCGACGACCTCCTCCGGGTACCGCTGCCAGTCGACGGGTGACCACTCGCCGCCCCGGGCGGGGCCGCCGTGGAAGAGCCGCGCGGCGAGCAGGGACGCCGCCTCGTCGGCCAGGCCGGGCTCCTCGAGGAGATCGCAGGCGGGGCGCTCGCCCAGGCGCGCGGCGAACCCTTCGGCGAGCCGGTCGCGCCGGGAGAGCTCGGTGAGCGCGGAGACCACCCCCGCGTCCAGCCGCGCCGGCCACCGGCCCATCCGCCAGGCGGGCAGCGCGACGCGGGTCAGCAGCCGGTCCCAGCCCGCGTAGACGAGCCCGACCTGCTCCTGGGCGACGGCGCGTACCCCGTAGTCCACGCCCTGGGCGCGCAGCGAGGCGGAGAGCGCGACGCACCGCTCCATCTCGGCGGCATGCCCGCGGCAGCTGCGGAGCAGCAGCCGGGCGGCCCAGCCGGTGAAGGCGCGGGACATCCGGCCGAACACACCGACCAGCGAAACGTTTGACCTCGCGGGCCCGGGCCGGGGGCCTCCGGCGTCCGCGACGACTCCGTCGAGGCCTCGGACGAACCGCCGGGCGGCAGCTATGTCGGGGTGCGCGGCGAGGCCCGTACCGGCGACGACGGGAGCGAGCACCGCGCGCAGCTCGCCGACGCGCATCCACCACAGGAACGGCGACCCGATGACCAGCACCGGCGCCGCCCGTTCGCGGTCGCGCCGGTCACCGGCCGGCTCGTCGGCGCCGGGGCCGGTCCGCACGTCGGTGCGGGCGGAGGGATGGGCGCGCGCGGAGGGGTGGGTGCGGTCCTCCAGCCAGCTGTCGCAGTCGGGGGTGAGCGCTATCGCCGAGGGCGCGGGCACGTCCATGCGATCGGCGAGCTCGCGCACGAGCCGGTAGAGGTCGGGGGCGGACTTCTCGTCCACGGCGACGGTCGGACTGAGCGCCGGCCGGGCCCGCGCGACGGTGACCGCCACCCCGGCGGCCAGCACCAGGAAGACCACGGCCGTCGCGCCCACCACCCAGCGGGCGGTGTTCCAGCCGACGCCGGCCAGACGCCCCTGCGCGGTGGCGGCGATCATGACCACGGCCACCGCCGCGGGCAGGATCGCCAGCGCCACCGCACGGCTGCGGATGCGCAGCAGCGCGAGGGCGCGCGCCCGGGCGGCCCGCATGCCCAGGTCCTCAGCAGTCTCCGTACCGGACACGACCGGAAGTCACCCCCTCTGCCCCTGCGACGGTGTTGCTCACTCCCCCACTGTGGCACCGCCCTCGGACATCGCAATGTCAGTGGGCCAAGTGCCGGAATCCTTGCGCCGCACCCTAGTTGGGGGTTTCGCGGCCGTCATCCGGATGGCCCAGCCGTCACCCGATGGAATGGCTTTGGGTAAAGCTGCTGACTTATCGCCGCAGATGGGCAACCCTCTCCCCCCGCGCACGCAGCGCATACGCGGGGGCATGCTCCGGCGCACGGAACGGTGGGAGTGGTGGGGCGGACTTGGCGGCGGTGAGGCGGGCGCGTAGGCGGTGGTGCCACGGTCCTGCCTGCGGATACGCCAGTGGCGGCCGAGCTGTCGCGCTCGGCCGCCACTGAGGGTCGTACACAGGGTGGGACTCGTACCGGGGTGGAACTCGTGCACCGGGTGGGACGGGATCAGACCCCGGCAGCGGCGTCCTCGGCTGCCTTCAGTGCGATGTCCGTACGGTGCTGGGAACCGTCGAGCCGGATGCGGCCGAGGGCCGTGTACGCGCGCTCACGGGCCTTGCCGAGGTCCGGGCCCGTCGCGGTCACCGAGAGGACCCGGCCGCCCGCGCTCAGGACCGTACGCCCGTCCGCCTTCGTACCGGCGTGCAGGACGTACGCGTGCGGGGCATCCTGGGCCGCCACGTCGGCGAGACCCTCGATCGGGTCGCCCGTACGCGGGGTGTCCGGGTAGTTGTGCGAGGCGATGACCACGGTGACGGCGGCGTCGTCGAGCCAGTTCAGCGGCGGCACCTCGTCCAGCGTGCCGTTCGCGGAGGCGAGCAGCAGACCGGCGAGCGGGGTCCTCAGACGGGCCAGGACCACCTGGGTCTCCGGGTCGCCGAAGCGCGCGTTGAACTCGATGACGCGCACGCCGCGCGAGGTCAGCGCGAGGCCCGCGTAGAGGAGACCGGAGAACGGCGTACCGCGTCGGCGCAGCTCGTCGACGGTGGGCTGGAGAACCGTCTCCAGGACCTCGTCGACCAGCTTCGGGTCCGCCCACGGCAGCGGGGAGTAGGCACCCATGCCGCCGGTGTTCGGGCCCTCGTCGCCGTCGAGGGCGCGCTTGAAGTCCTGGGCGGGCTGGAGCGGCACCACGGTGGTGCCGTCGGTGATCGCGAAGAGGCTCACCTCGGGGCCGTCGAGGAACTCCTCGATGACCACCCGGTCGCAGGCGAGCGCGTGGGCGCGGGCCGCCTCGATGTCGTCGGTGACGACGACACCCTTGCCGGCGGCCAGCCCGTCGTCCTTGACGACGTACGGAGCACCGAAGGCGTCGAGCGCGGTGTCGATCTCCTCGGCGGTGGTGCAGACGTAGCTCCGGGCGGTCGGGACGCCGGCCCCGGCCATGACGTCCTTGGCGAACGCCTTGGAGCCTTCGAGCTGCGCCGCCTCACCGGACGGGCCGAAGCAGGGGATGCCGGCCGCGCGGACGGCGTCGGCGACCCCGGCGACAAGCGGCGCCTCCGGGCCGACGACCACCAGCCCGGCACCCAGTTCGGTGGCGAGGCGCGCGACGGCGTCACCGTCGAGCGCGTCCACCGGGCGCAGTTCGGCCACCTCCGCGATACCGGCGTTGCCGGGAGCGCAGTACAGAGCGGTGACCTCGGGGTCGAGGGAAAGAGAGCGGCACAGGGCGTGTTCGCGGGCGCCGCCGCCGATGACGAGGACCTTCACGGGGTGCAGCCTAACCGCCGGGGGCCGGACGCCTCGACGGCCTCCGGTCCGTGGACGCCGGGGACGGGGGGCCGGAACCACGGCGCGGGCGGCCGGGGATTCCCTCGCCGGGGAGCGGATCCCCGGTCCGGGTTACTCGTTGGTGAACTCCTCCACGACCGTGGCACCGAGCTCGCGGACGATCAGCTCGTGCCCGGAGAGAGCCGAGTCGACGAGGTCCGGGTCGTCGGCCTCCGGGGTGTCGTCCTCCGGCGCGACCGTGTGCACCGGCTCGGGCGCGGACCGCTCGTACGCCGCGGGCGCGGGCCCGGAGCCACCCTGCCCCTGCCCGCCCTGGAACTGCTGGGGCGGCGGGGACTGCGGGGACGACTGGGGCTGGTACGGCTGCTGGGGCGGCGCGGTGGGCGCGGGACGCTGCTCGTACGACTGCTGCGGCGCCGCCTGGTACGCGGGGCCACCGCCACCGGGGCGTCCGCCGCCGCCCTGCATCGGCTGGCCGCCGCCACCGGAGGGATCGACGATCGCCTCGACGCGCCACTGGGCGTTGAACCGCTCGGCCAGCGCCTGCCGCAGCACCGCCTCGCTGCCGCTGCTCGCGAACGTGTCGCGGGCGCCCGCGTTGGCGAAACCGATCTGGAGCGTGGTCCCGTCGAACCCGGTGACCTGGGCGTTCTGGCTGAGCAGGATCCAGGTGAAGCGGCGGTGGTTCTTCACCGCCTCCAGGATCTCCGGCCAGATGCTCCGCACCTGACCGGCGCCCTGCGCCATGTCCTGGCTCCCGGCCGGTGCGGCAGCGGGCGCCTGGGCGGCGGGAGCGGCCGGTGCGGCGGGAGCGGGGGTGGCGGGGCGGGGCGCCCCGGCACCAGGGGCCGAGGCGGTGGGCCAGCCACCGGGACGGCGGGCCTGCTCCCCGCCACCGGCAGCCGCCGGGGTGGGCCAGGCACCGGGCCGCTGAGCGGCGGCCTCGGCCGGGGCGGCCGGGGGCTGCTGCCCGTACTCGGGGGCCGGGGCGGGGGCCTGCGGCGCGGGGGCCTGCTGCGGCGCGGGGGCCTGCTGCGGCGCGGCGTACGGGGCCGCGGCGGGCGGGTTGTACGGGGCGGCGGGCGCGGCCGGCATCGGCGGGTGCGCCTCGGGCCCGGGTACGTACCCCACGGCGGGCGGCGCGGCCTGGAACGCCTGCGCTCCTCCCACTGCCGCCGCTCCTCCCGCTGCGAAGGCGCCGCCGCGCTCCAGGCGGTCCAGCCGTGCCTGGAACGACCGCTCGTCGTCGAAGGCGGCGGGCAGCAGCACCCGGGCGCAGATCAGCTCCACCTGGAGGCGCGGCGAGGTCGCGCCACGCATCTCCGTCAGCCCCTGATTGACGAGGTCGGCGGCGCGGCTCAGCTCGGCGGCGCCGAAGACGGACGCCTGGTCCGACATCCGCTCCACGACGTCGGCGGGGGCGTCGATGAGCCCCTTCTCCCCGGCGTCCGGCACGGCCGCCAGGATCACCAGGTCGCGCAGGCGCTCCAGCAGGTCGGCGACGAACCGGCGGGGGTCGTTGCCGCCCTCGATCACCCGGTCCACGACCTCGAAGGCCGCGGCACCGTCACCGGCCGCGAACGCGTCCACCATCGAGTCGAGCAGCGACCCGTCCGTGTAACCGAGCAGCGAGGTCGCCATGGCGTACGTCACGCCGTCGTCGCTCGCACCGGCCAGCAGCTGGTCCATGACGGACATCGAGTCACGGACGGACCCGGCCCCCGCCCGTACGACGAGCGGCAGCACACCGTCCTCGACCGCGCTGTTCTCCTTGCCGCAGACCTCCGCGAGGTACGAGCGCAGGGTGCCGGGCGGGACGAGGCGGAACGGGTAGTGGTGCGTACGCGACCGGATCGTGCCGATGACCTTCTCGGGCTCGGTCGTCGCGAAGATGAACTTGAGGTGCTCCGGCGGCTCCTCGACCACCTTCAGCAGGGCGTTGAACCCTGCCGGGGTGACCATGTGCGCCTCGTCGATGATGTAGATCTTGTAGCGGCTGGAAGCCGGCCCGAAGAACGCCTTCTCACGCAGGTCACGGGCGTCGTCCACGCCACCGTGCGAAGCCGCGTCGATCTCGATGACGTCGATCGAACCGGGGCCGTTGCGCGCGAGGTCCTGGCAGGACTGGCACGTCCCGCACGGCGTCGGCGTCGGCCCCTGCTCGCAGTTCAGGCAGCGGGCGAGGATGCGCGCGCTGGTCGTCTTTCCACAACCACGCGGCCCGCTGAACAGGTACGCGTGATTGACCCGGTTGTTCCGCAGGGCCTGCTGGAGCGGGTCAGTGACATGCTCCTGACCGATGACCTCGGCGAACGACTCGGGGCGGTAGCGGCGGTACAGCGCAAGGGACGACACAGTTACGAGGTTATCGGGACGCACCGACAACCGGCTCCGCATCGAGCCCCGCCGGCCGGGGACCCTGGTCACACCGGGGCACTACCCGGACGACGAGATGTAGATCACATGCGCGGCGGAGCGGCCGGGGCCGATTTTCGAGTGCCCGAGCGAGCCTTCGGGGAACCCCACCCGAGACGGGCCGCCCCGAGGGCGACCGAACGGGCCGCCGAGAAGGCCCGGAAAACACAAGGGCCCCCCACGCACCCGCCAGAGCCAACCTACCCTTGCTGCCTTCCGGCCCTGGGGGAGTTCAGTCAGATAGCGCCACGTGAGGGGCTGACGCCCACCTTAGCCGATCCCCACCCCTCCAGGTCCACCCGCCCGGGTACGGGACCTCCCCGATCCGCCCGCGATCCGTCCGCGCGACCTCGCTCCGACGATCTTCCGGGGAACGTGTTCGCGAGCACCCCTCAACGTCTTGTATTGTTTGCGGCGGAGGATTCGCCTAGTGGCCTAGGGCGCACGCTTGGAAAGCGTGTTGGGGGCAACCCCTCACGAGTTCGAATCTCGTATCCTCCGCCATTGCTCTCACCGGGCAATACGTCGAAGGGCCCCGCAGCTTGCTGCGGGGCCCTTCGACGTTGCGTGTCCCAGTTGCGGCTATCGCCCGTTGAGGACGGCCCGGCACACGCCGCAGAACATCGCCGCGTCGCGCCCGTACCGGCGCATCAGCCGGCCGCATTCGGCGCACGGACCCAGCTCCCACGGCGGGCAGCCCAGCGCGGCAGCGGCGGCATCGGGGGAGCCGCGGTCGTCCTGGGTGCGGGAGCCGTCTTCGTCGTACGCCGCCGTAAGGCCGGATCCGCCGCGTAGGGCATCGACGCCACGCCGTGGGAACGGAGAACCTACGGCGATGGGCCCCGCAGCAAGCGAGCTGCGGGGCCCATCGCCGTACCGATCCGTACTACCCCACCGTGAACTTCTGCGCGGCGGAGCTGTTGCAGTCCCAGATCTGGAGCCGGGTGCCGTTGGCGGTGGCGCCGCTCGGGGAGTCGATGCAGCGGCCGCTGGTCGGGTTCTTCAGGGAGCCGTCGGACTGCTTCACCCAGGACTGGTAGCCGCCGGTGTTGCAGGTGGCGAGTTGGAGCTTCGTGCCGGCCGCGCTGTTGCCCCCGGCGATGTCGAGGCACCTGCCGAGGGTCCGGAGGGTCTGGCCGCTCCAGGTCCAGTGCTGGTCCTTGGCCGCCGCCTGGCAGTCCCAGAGCTGGACCGCGGTGCCGTCGCCGCCGGTGTCGTCACCGGCGACGTCCACGCACTTGCCGCCAGGCCCGACGATCGTCGAGCCGCCCGTGGTGCCGCCGCCCGAGCCGGGCGCCTTGTTGTACACGGCCACCGAGTCGATGATCAGCTTGCCGCCGGAGACCGTGGCCGCGTTCGGGCCGCCTCCGAAGGCGTCCGGGAAGCCGCCGCCGATCGCCAGGTCGTAGATGATGAAGAAGGGGTGGTCGATCGCGTCCGCCCAGGTCGTCGCGTCGACCTGGTTGGCGCTGACGGTGAAGAAGTTGTTCCCGTCGAGGTAGAAGCGGACCTGCTCGGGCGAGACCGAGCGGTCGATCTCCACCGCGTAGTCGTGGAAGCCGGTCTGGCAGCCCGAACAGGCGCGCTCGCCCGAGCCGATGCCGGTCGACTCGCCGCACGGGCCGCCCGGGTTGACGCCGCAGTGGATGGTGGAGAAGTCGGAGCTGCGGCCGTTGATGTCCTCCATGATGTCGACCTCGCCGGACTTCGGCCAGGTGACACCGGAGCGCAGGGGTGCGCCGAGCATCCAGAACGCCGGCCAGTAGCCGGCTCCGTTGGCGGTGGTGACGTTGGGCTGCTGGAGGACGGACTCCATGCGTACGACTCCGCCTGCCGGGGCGCCGAAGGTGGCGGCCTGGGTCTCCACCCGACCGGAGGTCCATCCGGCCCTCGGGTCGGAGCCGGAGTGCAGCGCCTGGAGGACCAGGTGACTCTGGCCGTCGTAGTAGACGTTCGACGTGCTGCTGGTCATGGTCTCGATCTCACCGGTGCCGAAATTGCTGCCCGGCCCGGTGTCGTACTTCCAGAGTCCCTGGTCGATGCCGGTGCCGGACGCGCCGTTGAAGTCATCGCTCCAGGTGAGGGTGAAGCCCGACGGCGGCGCCGGTACGGACGCCTCCGCGGTCGCCGTACCGCCGACGGTGAACGCCGCCGTGACCGCGACGACGGGGAGCAGCCTGAGCGCTTTGGTCCACCCACCGCGCCGCGATTTTGCCCAGTTCAAGCGCATATGTCCGACCTCCGAGGAGAAGCGTGCCTTCGCATGGCCGCTCGGGCAACCCTGACGGGGCATCACCAGGTATAGACCTGAGATGTCATGAACACAGCTTGTCGGTGGGTCCTGCATTCGACAAGACACCTGACACGTTCTCCTTCGGGTGCATTCGCCTTCACATGTTGAAGGGAGTCCCCGATCGCACGGCTGTCGCCCCGGGAACGCGATCGGCCCTTCCGGGAGAACCGCGAAGGTTCTCCCGGAAGGGCCGTACGAAGGGACGCGCGCCCCCGCCAACCGTGCGACGGAGACGCCCGGCCGCTACCGCAGACCGGGCAGGCGCAGCGGCTCCCGCCAGTCCGTGGACGGCGACCAGCCGCCGCCCGGGCCGGAGGCTCCCACGCCGTGGCCGCCGCCGGCCGTGACCGGCAGGTCGTCGCGGGCGGTGGACCGCAGCCCGACCGTGTAGGTCCGGGTGACCGCGCCGTCGGCCGACGTCACCCTGATGGTGCGGGTGGTGAACTTCGAGCCGGAGCCGGTGGACGACAGGATGCTGCTGCCCTCGGTGACCTTCACCTTCGCACCGGGCTGGGCCGGTACGGCGGTGACGGCGGGGGCCTTCGCGTTCTTCGCCACGTCCACCACGTACGTGGAGACCTTCGGGTCGAACCCGTCGATCGCCACGCCGCCGACCGTGATCGCGCTCGCGTCGGCGACCGCGGCCTTGGTGGCGTCGGCGAAGTTGGTCACGGTGACCGAGCCGTCCGCGTCGACGACCACCTGCGCGGCCATGGCGGCGGCGAGGTTGATCCGCTCCCAGCTCTCCCCGCCGTCACCGGTGAGGTCGAGCGGGTAGCCGGAGTCCGTGGCGGTCTGCTCGATGATCTGGGTGCGCTGCTCGGTGGTGAGGTCCGGGAAGGCCGTGATCAGCAGGGCCGCCGCGTCGGCGGGCGCCTGGAGGGCCTGGCCGGACTGTCCGACCCGGGAGAAGCCGTAGCTCAGTCGGCGCGTGTACACGTCGACCTGCTGGGCGGTGCTCAGACCGGCGTACGCGTCGCCCTCGCAGGCCGTGAGGGTGGTGCCGTATCCCTCCTTCTCGCAGTCGGCGAGCAGTACGTTCTCGATCTCGGTGTGGGCCTGGGCGAGCAGCTCCTCGAAGGCGGGGTCCGCCCAGCGGTGGGCCACGGTGGCCTGGGCGCTCATCCGGCCGCCCATGACGTCCAGCGGGTAGTGGAAGCCGAGGATGACGCGGTTGTTGCCGTACTCCGAGGTGCGGGCGAGGATCGACGGCGCCAGCTCGGGGAGGAGGGTGGCGAGGACGGTCCCGGCTTCGTAGCCGCCGTAGGTGTGGCCGCTGGGGTAGGAGCCGCTGGTGGTGAGGCTGCCGTACGAGCCGTCCTGGGACTCGTATATGTCCCCGCCGTCACCCACGAACCCGAGACGCACGTAGGGGCGTTGGTAGGCGTAGTGGTTCTTCGTCGGGTCCACCTCGTCGAGTTGCGAGGAGACGCGGGAGAACAGGGCGCTGGTCTTGGGCAGTCGGCCGTCGCTCAGGGCGTCGGCGTAGAGCGTGCCGAGCCGGGAGCCGAGGCCGTCGGCCATCGTGACGGTGGCGCTGTGCGTCGCGTCGACCTCGGCGCGGTCCACCTCCTTCTGGGTCGCCGCGTTGTTGATGGAGACGGCGATCCTGTCGTTCTCGGCGGTGAGCGGGGTGCCGGAGGGCACCTTGGCGTTGGCGCCGAGGATGTCGTCGGGGAGGCCGGCGAAGCCGTCGAGCAGGTTACGGAACCAGTCACTTCCGTCGCCGGTCGTCGGCCACTCGTCCGACGGGTAGCTCGCGTCGAGCGTGGGCGCCGGGAAGGCGGAGGGCTCGTACGGAGCGGTCGCCGCGGCGGTGGGGGCCGCGGCCTGGTCGGCGGAGGTTCCGGCCAGGGTCACGGCGGTCACCGTGGCGGTCTGCGCCTTCGCCCTGCCGTCGGTGGTGAGCAGCGCGGTGTCCGCCGTGGCGGAGAGGTGCGCGGTGGTGCCGTCGCCGAGGCGGACGGTGTAGCCGAGGACCGGGAATCCGCCGTCGGCGGCGGGCCGCCAGGTCACCCGGGTGTGCTTGCCGTGGGTGACCACGCCGGTCACGGTGGGCTGCTGCGGCTTGCCGCCCGCGGTCACCACGGGCGCCGTGGCGGCGCTGGGGCGCGAGGTGCCGTACGCGTTCACCGCGCGGACCCGGGCGGTGTACGAGCGGCCGGACCGCAGGCCGGTGAAGGTGGTGCTCCGGCTGTCCGGGTCGGCGATCCGGGCCTGGTGGCCGTCGTCGAGGGTGACGGTCCAGCCGGTGACGGGCGAGCCGCCGTCGTCCGTGGGGACGGACCAGGCGACGGTGACGCTGGTGCCGGTGGAGCTCGCGGAGACCGCGTCGGGCGCGGCCGGTGCCGACTTGGGCTTGGTGGTGAGCGCCGAGACGGCGTGCCGGAGGGCGTCGTACCGTGCGGTGAGCGTCGCGTCCGTGGCCGTGCTGTCGGCCGCGGCGGTCTTCGCGGCGGCGAGTGCGGTGGTGAACCCCTTCCAGGAGGCTTCGGTGTAGCGGGTGTCCTCCAGGGCCGAGGCGGTCTGGACCAGGTCCTCCAGGGTGAGCCGCGCCAGCGGGATCAGCTGGTTCGCCGCGAGGGTGAGGCTGCGGGTGCGGGTGTCGACTTCGAGCTGGGTCGCGTCGCCGGCGTCCAGCAGGGCGCGGGCGGCGTCGAGTTCGCGCTCGTACACCCCGAAGTCGATGGCGTCGTACCGGTCGGAGTGGCCGGCCAGGCCCTCGTACTCCTCGACCGCCTTGCGCAGCGCGGACGGGTCCGTCGCGGCGGGGGTGTCGACGTGGTCGAAGGTGATCCGGCCGAGGTTCGCCACGTACGGGTGCGCGGAGTCCGCGGTGGTCACCAGGCGCAGGTGGAGGCCGTGGGTGCCGGTGATGCCCGCGGGCAACGTCAGGCTCGTGGTGCCGCCCGACGACCAGGCGCTCCCGGTGACGGGCAGCGGGACGGTGGCGTACGGGGTTCCGGGGGCGGCGGCGTCGAAGGCGTCCAGGTAGATCTGGACGGCCGAACCGGTGCCGCACCGTGCGGAGTTGTTGGCGTAGGTGACGGTGACGGTGTTCTTCGCGGCGGAGCCGAAGGCGATGTCCCCGTAGTCGAGCCAGGCTCCGTCGTAGGTGCCGCCGAGGTCCGTGGTGGACCCGGCGCCGCTCCAGCCGACGGCTTCGCTCTTGAGGCCGCCGCCGCTGTTCGAGCGGAAGGCGGTGGCGTCGACCGCCACGGGGGCGGCGGCGTCCTGCGCCAGGGTCAGCGAGTAGACGTTGGCCACGTAGGGCTGGGCCGACGTCTGGGTGGTGGAGGCGAAGACCGCGTACACGTCCTGGACGCCCTTGAAGACGGCCGGGTCGAGGCGGACGGTGGTGGTGGCGAGGGTGCCCCAGCCCGAGCCGGTGTAGTCGAGCGGGATGTCGACGGCCTTGGGGCCGTCCGCCGAGCCGAGGTGCAGCTCGATGTGCGAGTCGGACGCGGCGCGCGTCTGCGGCTTGTCGTAGCTGACGGAGACGGTGTCGGCTCCGGTGTCGAGGCCGGTGGCCTTCCACTCGGCCCAGGCGCCGTTCGTCGTGTTCTCGAAGATGCCCCCGGACGTCTTGAGGGGGAGCGAACCGCCGCCGGTCGACGTGGCGTCGGCCGCCGTCAGCGTGGCCAGGGTGGTCGAGGAGGACGTGGCGACCGGGTACGGCGAGAACTGGTACCAGTCGAAGTTCGACACCCACTGCTGTCCGGCCGGGGCGTGGAACACGAAGGTCGCGCTCTTCGCGGTCAGGAGGGCGTCCGGGTCGGTGACGGTCGCCTGGACCGTGGACCAGTACTGCCAGCCGCCGGTTCCGGGGAGCTGGGCGGTGGCGACGACCGGGCCGTCGGCTCCGCCCGCGTGGATGTCCACGCTGCTCGGCTTGGCGCCGGTGGCCTGGGAGTTGGCGTAACGCACCGAGACGCTGCGCGGGGCGACACCGCCGAAGTCCAGCTTGGCGTAACGCTCCCACGAGCCCTCGGAGACGCCGCCGAGGTTGCCGTCCGAGTTGTTGCGCTCGCTGACGAGGCTCGCGCCCTCCTTCTCGTCGGGGGACTCGGCCTGGAGGACCGCGTAGCCGCCCTCGTCGATGGTGAGGGTGGCGACGGCGGACCGCAGCGCGTCCTCGGCGGCCATGATCGTGCCGGTCGCGGAGGCGGAGTCCGCGAGGACGGTCCGGGCGCGCTCCAGCGCCGACCGGAAGAGGCTCCAGGAGCCGTCCGAGTAGTTGCCGGGGCGCACCGGGGACGCCTGGTCGACGAGTGCGCCCAGGGTCGTACGGTGCACGGCGGCGGCGGAGACGGTGAGCGGGTCGGTCGGGGAGATCCCGGTGCCGCGCACGGTGGACGCCTTCCCGCCGTGGGCGAACGCCGCGTCCTGGAAGGTGATGCCGAAGTGCGCGTCGACCTGGGTGCTGCCCTTGAGGGTGACGGTCGCGGTGTGCGCGTCGGTGACCCGGAGGTCGGCGGTGACCCCGCCGGGCAGGCCGGTGACGGTGGCCGCCCCGGACGTGGTGAGGCTGGTGCCCTTGCGGGCGGCGAAGGCGGCCGGTCCGGAGAGGGTGAGCCGCACGCTGCCGTCGACGGTGCCGTCGGCCTTGGTCGCGAGGGTGGCGGGGGCGGCGGAGACGACGGTGTCGCCCTTGCCCGGGGCCGTACCGGAACCGGTGTCACCGGCGTCGGTGTCCAGCGAGTACGCGGGCTCGGTGGCGGCGCCCCACTTCGAGGGCTTGGCGCCCATGGTGAAGTCGAGGGTGCCGCCCGCGATGATCTGCGCGTAGTCCAGCCAGGTGTTGTCGAACTTCTTGCCGTTGAGCTTCGCGCTCTGCACGTAGTAGTTGCTCGGCGAGACGCCGTTCGCCTTCACGGTGAACGTGGCGCCGTTGGCGTAGGTGATCGTCGTGGAGTCGAAGAACGGGCTGCCGATCTGGAACTGGCTGGACCCGGCGGTCACCGGGAACAGGCCCAGGGCGGCGCCGACGAACATGGTCGACATGGTGCCCGCGTCGTTGTCCATCGTCGGCAGGAAGCCGTTCGGGGAGAGCTTGTAGACCTGCGTCTTCACCGGCGGGTTGAACTGGCCGCCACCGCTGGGGGCTTCGTTGGTGGAGCCGGTCGCGATGTACCGGTTCCAGGTGGTGCCGGTGTAGATGGAGCGCACCCACTTCTGCGTCAGGCTCGGCTCGCCGACGTAGTTGAAGAGGTACGGGGCCTGCAGGTCGATCTCGTTCGCGTTGGAGTGCAGCATGGTCGAGCCGTCGTCGGCGGAGGAGTCCTCGCCGAACATGTGCTCGACGGCGGCCTTGCCGGCCTTGGCGCCGCCCATGGCCTCGATGAGGCCGCCCATGTCGTACGCGTCGTACCAGTGGTACTGCCAGAGCGTGCCCTGGTAGAGACCGGCCTCCTCGAACTTCTCGTAGTCGGCCGCCTGCCAGTCGCCGCTCGCCGCGCGCGGGGTGAGCAGACCGACCTGGGTGCCGTCGGGCGCCTTCCAGGCACCGGACTTCACCAGGTTGTCGATCGCCATGGTCGACTGCTCGCGCAGCTTCACCGCGTCGTCCGTCCTGCCGAGCGCACCGGCGATGACGGAGAGCGCCCACTGGTCGTAGCCGCGCTGCACGGTCGTACCGGGGTCACCGGTGACGTACCCCTGCCGCAGCTGCGCACCGGTGTAGTACCCGGCGTACGCCATCAGCGCCGGGTACGCCTCGTCGAGCCGGTCGAAGTTCTTGAACCCCTTCGACAGCGCGTCGGCGACCAGCACCGCCGAGCGCTCCCAGCGCACCGTCGGCACCGAGTGGGTGAGGCTGCCGATGCTCTTGCCGGTGGTACGGGTGTCGGCGAAGAGCTCGATGAGCGACTGCACCATGTCCCGGTAGGTGGCCGGGTCGATGTACGCCTCGACGGAGTACTTGCGGAAGTCGTCCCAGGTGGACCAACCGTCGTAGTACGTGAAGCCGTTGGCCTTGTGCACCGCCCCGTCGGCGCCGCGGTACGTACCGCTGGTGCTGGTGGCGTTCACGGGCAGCGCGTACATCCGGTACAGGTGGGTGTAGAACTCCTTGGTCAGCGTCGACCCGGGGTCGGACGTGGCCGAGGCCTTCACGGCGACCGCGCCGAGGGCGCTGTTCCAGGCCGCCTTCGTCCGCTCGCGCGCCTGGTCGAAGGTGAGGCCGCCGACCTCGGCCGCCTGGTCGGTCACGGCCTGTTCGGCGCTGATCGGCGACAGCGTGACGCGCAGTTCGATGTCGTCCCCGTGGGACGCGTCGAAGCCGAGCACGGCGCCCGTGTCGGAACCGTCCCGCGTGGTCGCGTCGCTCAGCTTGCCGTCGCCGCCCCAGCTCTTCAGCGAGGTCACGGGGACGTTCGTGGTGGCGGCGTAATACATCTGGTACGAGGCGCCGTTGAACGACCCCGCGATGAGCCCGGTGATCGACGTGGTGCCGTCCGGGAGCTCCGTCGCCTTCAGGGTCGAACGGGTGCGGCTGGTGAAGTTGTTCGCGAGGTCGAGGACGAGCTCGGGCTGCGAACCCGCCGGGAAGCTGTACCGCTCCAGCGCCGTGCGCGTGGTCGCGGCCATCTCGGCCTCGATGGTGCCCGGCCCCTGCTGCACGGAAGAGGCCGTACCGGAGAGGGCGCCGAGCCCCACCTTGTACGAACCGGGGCTCGCGGACTCGTCGTCGTGGCTGTACCCGTGGGCGTACGTGCTCGTCGCGGGGCGGCTGTCGTACCGCACCGAGGTCGGCACGACGAGCAGGTCGCCACCGCCGCCCGAGCCGCCGACCCCGTCGAGGTTGGTCGCGGTGAACCCGGCGATGTGGTCCTCGTTGTAGTCGTACCCCGGGTGGTTCCGGTTCGGCGTGGTCAGCGGGTTGACCTTGGCCAGGCCGTGCGGCGCTTGCGCGCCGGGCAGGTCGTTGCCGTCGTCACCGGCGGTCGACACGAACGGGTCGACGAGCGCGGTGTAATCCGTTCCGGAGGTGCCGGACGTGTTCGCGCCGGGCGCGGCGACGGCCAGGCCGCCACCCGCCAGCGCGGCTGCGCCGAGCGCCCCGGTGAGCAGCACGGCGACCGCCGCGCGCAGGGGCCGGCGACCGGCGGGGGCCGCTGCCGCGGGTATCGCGGGAGGCAAGGGGGGATGGGATCTGATGGACACGGAACCTCTCAGGCGTCGCACTGCGTCGCACGGTTCGGCCTCACCAGAAGACAACGTTGTCAGCCCACGACACCGGGCGTGCAACCCAGAAACAGCAGGACGGAAGTGAACACCGCGATCATCCCCGCCGCGTTCACGCCCGTCCACCATCAGACACGGAGAAAACGTACGAGGGGCAAACAATTCCCGCCGGGGAGGTGGCCGGGCCCGGAGCGCGCACGGAGGGCCCGGTCCGCGCGGGGACGGGGCAGGACGGCGCCCGGTCCGGGCACGGCGGGAATTCATGGCATGCACGCGATCAGCTGTGTACGGTGAGCCTCTTCGGACGCGGACGCGGAAGTGAATACGGGGGACTTGGCGTCATGACGCACGAGACGGGCGGGTCGAGCCCGCACCCGCCGATGCCCGCACAGCCACCGAGGCCCGCACCGCAGGAGCCTCCCCGGCCCGCACCGCCGGAGTCGCCGAGGCCCGCACCGCCGGAGCCCCCGCGGCCCGATCACGGTCCGCCGAAGTGGTCCTGGTGGGTCGTCGGCATCCTGGTCCCCGTCCTCGGCCTGATCGTCACGCTGATCGTCCAGACGGGGAACAGCACGTCCCGCGACCCGCTCGCGCCGCCGTCGGCCGCCGCCCAGGACTCGGCCGAGCCCGAAACCCCGGCCGCCACCGGGACGTCGGGGACCGCCGACCCGGACGCGACGCCCGCCGACGACGTCACCACGACGTCCCCTTCGCCGTCGCCCTCGGAGCCGTCGCCATCGGAGCCGTCGACGAAGATCCTCAGGACGGGGGACTTCACCCTCGCCGAAGGGAACAGTGCCGACCTCGAACACGGCACGGTCGGAGCCTCGGTGGAGAGCCCCGACATGGCGTGGAGCGGCGGCGGCTCGTTCTCGGTCCTGAACGGCCGCGTGGCCGAACCCTCCGAGGGCGCCACGCCGAAGGTGTGCGCCCATGTGCTCCTCGCCTTCCCGCAGGCCACCGGGGACATGAACACCGGCCTGGAGGGGACGTGGTTCTGCATGCCGACCAGCGCGAACCACCTGGCAGCCGTCACCTGGCTGGGCCGGGGGCACGACGGGATGCGGTTCCACTACATCGTCTGGGACACCCCCGCGCCCTCCGACGACGAGTAGGCCGGCACCCGGCGACCGGTCACTCCCCCGCGGCCAGCTCCTCCACCGCCGCCAGGACCAGGTCCGCGTGGCGCTCCGGGTCCGCCACCGGGTGCAGCAGCGCACGCACCCGGCCGGTCCGGTCGAGGACGACTCCGGCGCGCGCGAACAGGGTGCGTTCCCCCACCCGTACCTCGGGTACGCCCAGGGACCGGCCGAGCGTCAGCCCGGGGTCGCCGACGAGCGGATATCCCAGCTCGCGCTCGGCCGCGAACTCGGCCAGACGGCCCGGGGCGTGGGCGCTGACGCCGAGGACCCGGACGTCGGCCCGGGCGAACCGGGCGGCCTCGTCGCGTACCGAGCAGAGGCCGGTGGTGCAGCCGGCCAGCTCGGGCAGCACCTCGCCGATACCGGGCTCGGTGATGAAGAACAGGGCGGTCCAGCGGTGCTCGCCGGACGGGACGGCGACGGGGCCCTCGGTGGTCTCGACGGTGCTCTGCATGGGAGTCCTCACTGAGGGGATTCGGCGCATCGGCGTGGTCCGATCATCGCACCGGCCCTGCGAAACATCAGCCGACGGCGTCCTCCGCACGGGTGTGGGCGACCAGTGCGTTGGCGTGGCCGTGGCCAAGGCCGTGGGTGGTCTTGAGCCAGGCGACCAGCTCCATGTGCTTGGTCAGGGGAGACGCGCGGATCAGTTTCTTCCATTCCGTCACGGGGCGGCCGTACGTCTTCTCTATCGAGGGGAAGTAACTCGCGGGACCCTTGGAGGAGTTCGTCATGCCGGGGTAGACCCCTCGGCCGCCCGGAAATCATCGGTCGACGAAGGTGGCCGGACCCGAGAGGGTGTGCGGTACGGGGCGAGCCCCCCGTACCGCACACCCGTGCAGGCGCTTTTCCTTACTGCCCGGCCGCGTTGAGCAGGTCGAGGACGCTCTGCTGGCAGCCGTAGTCGCTGGTGCCCGAGCCCCCGTTCCAGTGCGGGCCGTACTGGTCGAGCGCGTTGCGGTCCTTGGCGTAGGCCGCGTCGGCCCAGCGGTCGAGGGCCGCCGCGTACGGGTGGTCGGTCAGCTGGGCGTCGAGCCTGCCGAGGCCGCGCGCGTACGCCCCCTTGAAGGACGGGCCGTCGCCGGTGCACTCGTCGCCCTCGCCGGGCTCCCGCAGCACGCCGTCGGTCTGGAGGCGGACGGCGGACGCGTCGGCGAGGGTACGGGCGGTGGTCAGCAGCGCGGAGTCACCGGTGGCGCGGTACAGCTCGGTGAGACCGCCGAGAACCACGCCCTGGTTGTACGTCCAGGTGGGCTGGCCGTTGTTGGCGCAGGCGTCGGTGAGCCCGTCGTTGATCATGTGGTCGCCGTTGATCATGCCGCTGCCCTGGAACCACGACCACTCGGCCTTCGCCCGTCCCAGGTAGACCGTGTCGCCGGACATGCGGTTGTGGAGTGCCGCGTTGAGCTGGAGGAAGAGCTCGTTGGTGATGGCGTTCTTGTACGTCATCGTCCGGTTCCACAACACCCCGCCGCCGCAGGTCCCGTTCCAGGACGCCTGCATGTGATCGGCGTCGGCGCGGGCGGTGTTGAGGTACCGGCTGTCGCCCGTCGCGTCGTAGGCGGCGACCCAGGCCAGGCCCCACCAGCCGGTGTCGTCCAGGTAGTCGTTGCGGAAGCTGCCGCCCTGGGCGTTGATGTTCTTGTCGTAGGTGGAGGCGATGGCGTACTGGTAGCTCGGCATGCCGCTGAGGCGCGCGTTGTCGAGCACGGCCGTGAGCGCGTTGGCGGCGGTCCACCAGCCGTTGCCGCCGAAGAGGCCGGTGCCCCGGTCGTACGACATCATCAGCCCGGTCGCGGCGGCGGTGGAGCGGCTCCAGGCGTTCCAGTTCACCCGCGCCCAGCCGGTGCAGGTGATCTCGGGGCGGTCCCCGGCCTTGCCGCAGGCGCGCAGCGCGCCGACGCCGGCGGTGTTCCAGTCGTCGACGTTGTACATCTGGGTGCGCCAGCCGCTCGATCCGGCGGGGACGGCCGTCGCGCCCAGCCTGCTCCCGGAGGCCCAGCTCCGGCCGCCGTCGAAGGAGCGGTCGATCCAGACCTCGTCCCCGGGCGAACCGTTCTCGATCGACCCCCAGCCCATGACATCGTTGTCCGAGAGGTGCAGCCGGACGCTGCGCCCGTACAGCTCGCTGCTCACCGGCGTCCGGTCCGAGGTCGCTCCGGCGGGGTCGCGGGCGTCGCACTGCTTGTTGCAGATGGCAGCCTCGGCCGCACCGGCCGCGGATTCGGCGGCCCGCGCGGTCGCCGCCGGGAGGGCGGTGAGCAGCAGGCTCGCGAAGAGGGCGAGGACGGCCGGGCGCCGGCCTCTGCGGGGGTAAGGCATGCGGCAACTCCTTGCGGGTGGTGGGGGGACGCGCCGGCGGTCGGCCGGTCCGACCAGCCGACCGGATAGCCAGGTTCATGTCAATACATCTGCGCGGACACCCCTGGGACTGGTGTGTGCCGACCACTCGTGCGGGTGACATGCCGCGTCCCCGCCCCGGCCCCGCCCGCCGGGCCGCGAGACTGGCCGGGCCCGTAAACGCACACCGAAGGATCGTCATGGCGGAAGAGCTGTACGCGACGTTGAAGACCAACCAGGGTGACATCGAGATCCGGCTGCTGCCGAACCACGCACCCAAGACGGTGCGCAACTTCGTGGACCTCGCGACGGGCGAGCGCGAGTGGATCGACCCGAACACCTCGCATCCGAGCAGCGCCCCGCTGTACGACGGGACGGTGTTCCACCGGGTCATCGAGGGCTTCATGATCCAGGGCGGTGACCCGCTGGGCAACGGCTCGGGCGGCCCCGGCTACAAGTTCGCCGACGAGTTCCACCCGGACCTGGCGTTCACCAAGCCCTACCTGCTGGCCATGGCGAACGCCGGTCCGGGCACCAACGGTTCGCAGTTCTTCATCACCCTCGCCCCGACCACCTGGCTCACCGGCAAGCACACCATCTTCGGCGAGGTCACGAACGACGCGAGCAAGAAGGTCGTCGACGCCATCGGCACCACGACGACCAACCCGCGCAACGACCGCCCGGTGCAGGACGTGGTCGTCGAGCAGGTCGTCGTCGAGACCCGCTGACCGCCCGGGAGCCCCACGGCTCTACGGCGCGACCCCCAGGTGCCCCAGCACCGTGCGCGCGGCCCGCTCCACCGCGCGGCGGGCCGGGTCGGTGTGGTCGACGGCCTCGAAGCCGTGGCGCGCACCGGGGACGGGGATCACCTCCAGCCGGAGCTCCGTCCCCTTGGCGGCGAGGAGGAACTCCTCGACCGTGGCGTCGATGTCGGGCCCCTCCCTCTCCACCCGGCTCAGCACGAAGGGCAGCGGCCCCGCGGCGCGTACCGCCTCCACGGGGTTGAACCGCCCCGCCGTCCGGGGCCAGCTCGCCAGCGGGGCGAGGACCGGGTACGTCGCCGCGATGCAGCGCAGCCAGACCGGGGGCGCGACCAGCCACTCGGCGGAGAGCAGCGCGCCGCCGGAGAAGACCCAGAGGGCGACCCGGTCCGCGTCGACGCGCGGATCGGCACGGACCTGCTCGACCACCTCGGCGAGGTCGCCCGCGGCGGTGGCGAGGGCGCCGAGTCCGTACATCCGGTGGTCCAGCACGGCGCCGACCACGCCCAGGTCGGCGGCGTACCTGCCGTATCCGACGTACGAAGGCCAGTCGCGGGGCGTGGGCCGGGCGTCGGCCGCGACCGGGCCGCCGTGGACGAACACGATCGCGGGGCGCGGGCCCTCGGCGTCGGGGAGGTAGAGGTCGACGCGGCCGTGCCGCTCCCGCTCGCGTTCGGGTACGTCCAACAGGAACGGCCCCAGATGCGCGGGCGGTCCGGCCGGCGGAGCGTCGACGCGGTGCCCCTCGCCGGCCACCGCACGCCGCAGCACGTCCGCGAGTTCGGCGGGGGCGGAGAGCATCGGCCAGTGGCCGGTGGGGAGTTCGAAGAGGGTGACGCCGGGCCGGGTGAGCGCCTGGACGCGCGGCTCCCCCATCCTGACCAGGGATTCGACCAGCTCGATGGTCGAGCCGTTCCCCGTGGCGAGGAGGCCCGCGTACGGGATGGAGGCGGCGGCCCCGGTCGGGGGCAGCGGCTGTACGAGCGTGGCCGCCGGGTGCGGGACCGCCCGCCGCGCCAGCAGCTCCACCGCCTCGTCGGACAGGTCGGCGGCGCCCGGCCGACCGCGCCACTCCTCGGCGGACGGCGGGGCGACCAGGCCGGAACCCGCCCCCTCGGGCGGAGCCGTCACCGCCGCCACCGCACGCTCGCGCACCCCCGGGTCCACCTCGATGACGAGTGCGGGATCACCGTCCTGGGGCAGCCCGGCGTCCACGTTGACGATCCGGGTGACCCGCTCCGGGCGCAGGGCCGCCGCGCCGAGGACGGGGAGGATGCCGTAGTCGTGGCCGACGAGGACGACCTCGGTCTCCTCGGCGGGCAGCGCGTCGATGATCCGCACCAGGTCTTCGATGTGGGTGGCGAGGCCGGTCCCGGCCCCGGGCCCCTCCGGCTCCGCCCCCTCGCCCGGCGACCCCTCCGGCTCCGCCCCTTCGGCCAGGCCGGTGAGGGTGACCGGGACAGCCGTGTCGCCCGCCTCGCCCAGCGCCTGCGCCACGTGGTCCCAGATCCAGCCCCCGGTGAACGTGCCGGGCACCAACAGGAAAGCCGTCATCGGCCGCCTCCGCCTCCTCCTACCGCACGGACCGGGACGCACACGCGCGGAGCGCGCCCCCGTACACACTCAACTCCCATGATGCGCAGCCGAGTTCCCGCCCCCGCGCGGACTCACCCGACCGTGGCCGAACATCCCCCTCATGGCCGGTTCAGCCCGGGTGGCGCGCGGTGATCCGCCCCACCGCGTCGGCCAGCAGGTACGCGCTCCGCCCGTGCCCGGAGACCGTCACCCGGACGACGGGGGCCGGGCTGCCGCCCTCGGGCGCGATGTCGATCCGCCAGCTCTCGGGGTGGTCGATGCCGAGCCCCGTGCGCGCGGTCTCCACGAGCCCGGGGAGCAGCTCGTACGGGAGGGCGCGCAGGCTCATCGGGAGGCCGTCGCCGGTGGACGGGCCCTTGCTGCCGACGGCCGACATCGTCTTCTCCTCGATGGTGATCCGGGTGCCCAGCTCGGTGCCCATGCCCGTGACCAGGGTGTCCGCGAGGCGGCGCATCTCGCCGGGGCGCAGCGTCGACGCGGAGGAGGCGGAGCCGGTCACGGTGGTGACGGTGGTGGTGGTCCCGCCGCCCGTTCCCGGGACCGCCGGGGCGGAGGCGGACGGGGCCGGCGGGGTGTCGTCGAAGCGTTCGCCCAGCTCGCCCCGGTAGGGGAGGAGGGCAAGGGCCGCCCCGGCGAGCACCCCCAGCAGCACCGCGCACCCGGACCAGCAGGCCCCGTCGGGCTTCACCCGGGTGTGCTCGGGCGCGGTGTCGATCCGTGCGTACGCCGCCCGGCGCGCCCACTCCTCCGTGGGCCGCCGGTCCAGCTCCACCCCCCAGGGCTGCGTCGGGACGTACGTCACCACGACGATCCGGCCCTCGGGGTGCCGCGCCAGGTCGGCCGGGCCGACCTGCTCGTGGACGTACACCCGGTACGCGGGGGCGTCGTCGGGGGCCACCGTGAGGTCGAACCGCACCGGTACGTCGGCGAACTCGCCGTTCGTGACCCGCCGGTGCTCGATCCGGGCGAGCGCGATCCGGGGCACCGGCACGCCCTGCCGCCGGTGCCGCACCCGCGCGGGCACCGCCACCAGCAGCACGGCCACCGCCAGCCCGCCGAGACCGCCGCCGAACAGCGCCACGTCCCTCAGCATCACGCCGACGGTCAACGCGGTCAGGACGCCGCCGACCAGGGCACTCAGCACGAGCACGGCCGGCAGGGCGAGGAGCTGCCGGGCCGCCGGGCGCCCCGGGCGTGCGGGCGTTTCCCCCGTCGTCACCATGGCCGCGATTGTCCACCGCCCGGGTGACGCCGGGGAGACGTACGGCGGAACCCGCGGGGTTCCGCCGTACCGGCGTCCGGGTGAAACCGGCGGACCCCCGGCGCCGGACGCGGGCGGCGGCGGGCCGGATCGGCATCGTGGCCTCCACCCGGCGCGTGGCCTCCACCCGGCGCGTCCCGTCCCGCCCGGCGCGGCCCCGCCCCGGCCCACCCCGTCCCGTCCAGCACCGCCCCCTCCCACTCGGCCCCGTCCCGTCCCGTCCAGCACCGCCTCGCCCCGTCCCGTCACTCAGGAGGACTCATGCTCGGCACCGACTTCCGTACCGGATCGCCCAACTGGCTCGACCTCGGCAGCCCCGACACCCGGGCCGCCGCCGCGTTCTACCGGGCCGTCTTCGGCTGGGAGTTCGTCTCCGCCGGGCCCGAGACCGGCGGGTACGGGTTCTTCCAGACCGACGGGAAGACCGCCGCGGCCCTCGGCCCGCTCACCGAGGAGGGCGCCTCGTCCGCCTGGACGGTCCACTTCAAGACCGACGACATCCACGCGACCGTCCAGGCGGTCCGGGACGGCGGCGGGAGCGTCCGGATGGAGCCCATGGACGTCATGGGCGAGGGGACGCTGGCCCAGGTCACCGACGCGCAGGGCGCCGACTTCGCGCTCTGGCAGCCCGGCAGGACGGCCGGGCTGGAGATCGCCTCCGCGCCGAACAGCCTCATCTGGGTGGAGCTGCACGTGCCCGACCCGGTCGCCGACATCGCCTTCTACCAGGGCCTGTTCGGCTGGCGGACCCAGGACATGCCGGTGCCCGGGATGACGTACCGGGTGCTGAGCACCGAGGACGGCGACCTGCAGGACTCCACCTTCGGCGGGGCGGCTCCGGCGGACGACAGCAGCGGTGGCGAGCAGTCCCGCTGGGTGCCCTACTTCCACGTGGTGGACGTGGACGCCACCGTGGAGGCGACCCGGTCGCACGGCGGGACCGTGCTGATGCCGACCGCCGACATGTCCGACGTCGGCCGGATGGCCTGGCTCGCGGACCCCTTCGGCGCGGTGTTCGCGCTGCTGAAGCCCGACCCCCGGATGTGACCGCCCCGGGCGGGGCTCAGTCGTCCCCGCCCTCCAGCTCGCCCTCGGTCTCCAGGAAGACCTGGCGCAGCGCTTCGAGGACGGCCGGGTCGGGCTTCGCCCACATCCCGCGCGACTCGGCCTCCAGGAGACGTTCGGCGATCCCGTGCAGCGCCCAGGGGTTGGCCTGCTGGAGGAACTCCCGGTTCTCCGGGTCGAGTACGTACGTCTGGGTGAGCTTGTCGTACATCCAGTCGGAGACGACCCCGGTCGTGGCGTCGTAGCCGAACAAGTAGTCCACGGTCGCGGCGAGTTCGAAGGCGCCCTTGTAGCCGTGGCGGCGCATCGCCTCGATCCAGCGGGGGTTGACCACGCGGGCGCGGAAGACGCGCGAGGTCTCCTCGACCAGGGTGCGGGTGCGGACGGTCTCGGGGCGGGTGGAGTCGCCGATGTACGCCTCGGGGGCGGTGCCCTTCAGCGCGCGCACGGCCGCCACCATGCCGCCGTGGTACTGGAAGTAGTCGTCCGAGTCCGCGATGTCGTGCTCGCGGGTGTCGGTGTTCTTCGCGGCGACCTCGATGCGCTTGTACGCGGTCTCCATCTCCTCGCGGGCCGGGCGCCCGTCGAGCTCACGCCCGTAGGCGTAGCCGCCCCACACCGTGTAGACCTCGGCGAGGTCGGCGTCGGTGCGCCAGTCGCGGGAGTCGATGAGCTGGAGGAGCCCGGCGCCGTACGTTCCCGGGCGCGAGCCGAAGATCCGGGTGGTGGCCCGGCGTTCGTCGCCGTGCTCGGCGAGGTCGGCCTGGGTGTGGGCGCGTACGAAGTTCCGCTCGGCCGGTTCGTCGAGCGAGGCCGCGAGCCGTACGGCGTCGTCCAGCAGGCCCACCGTGTGCGGGAAGGCGTCCCGGAAGAAGCCGGAGATGCGGAGCGTCACGTCGATGCGGGGGCGGCCCAACTCCTCGTAGGAGATGGGCTCCAGGCCGGTGACGCGGCGCGAGGCGTCGTCCCAGACGGGGCGGATGCCGAGCAGCGCGAAGGCCTCGGCGATGTCGTCGCCCGCCGTGCGCATGGCGCTGGTGCCCCAGAGCGAGAGGCCGACGGAGGAGGGCCAGTCGCCGTTGTCGGTGCGGTAGCGGGTCAGCAGCGAATCGGCGAGCGCCTGGCCGGTCTCCCAGGCGAGCTTGGAGGGGACGGCCTTCGGGTCGACGGAGTAAAAATTGCGGCCGGTCGGCAGCACGTTGACGAGCCCGCGCAGCGGCGAGCCGGAGGGCCCGGCGGGCACGAAGCCGCCGTTCAACGCGTGGACGGCGTGGGTGAGTTCGTCGGTGGTGGCGGCGAGGCGCGGCACCACCTCGGTGGCGGCGAAGGTGAGGATGTCGGCGACGGCGGACGGCAGGCCGGCGGCCACTCCCGCGACGGCGGACGGGTCCCAGCCGGCGTCCTCCATCGCCTGGACCAGGGCGCGGGCCTGCTCCTCGATCTCGTCGGCGGCGGTGCGGGTGGCGGCCGACTCGTCCAGGCCGAGCGCCTCGCGCAGCCCGGGGAGCGAGGCCGTGCCGCCCCAGATCTGGCGGGCGCGGAGCACCGCGAGGACCAGGTTGACCCGGTCGCCGCCCGCCGGGGGGTTGCCCAGCACGTGCAGGCCGTCGCGGATCTGGACGTCCTTGATCTCACAGAGCCAGCCGTCGAGATGCATGATGAACTCGTCGAAGCCCTCGTCCTGGGGCCGGTCTTCGAGCCCGAGGTCGTGGTCGAGCTTCGCGGCCTGGATGAGCGTCCAGATCTGGGCGCGGATCGCGGGCAGCTTCGCCGGGTCCATCGCGGCGATCTGGGCGTGCTCGTCGAGGAGTTGCTCCAGGCGCGCGATGTCGCCGTAGCTGTCGGCGCGGGCCATCGGCGGCACCAGGTGGTCGACCAGCGTGGCGTGCACCCGGCGCTTGGCCTGGGTGCCCTCGCCCGGGTCGTTGACGAGGAACGGGTAGACCAGCGGCAGGTCGCCGAGGGCCGCGTCCGGACCGCAGGCGGCGGAGAGCCCGGCGTTCTTGCCGGGCAGCCACTCCAGGTTGCCGTGCTTGCCGAGGTGGATCATCGCGTCGGCGCCGAAGCCGCCGTCCTCGGCGCGGGCGGCGATCCAGCGGTAGGCGGCCAGGTAGTGGTGCGAGGGCGGCAGATCGGGGTCGTGGTAGATCGCGATCGGGTTCTCGCCGAAACCGCGCGGCGGCTGGATGAGGATCAGCAGATTGCCGCGCCGCAGGGCCGCGAGGACGATGTCGCCCTCCGGGTTCGACGAGCGGTCCACGAACATCTCACCGGGCGCCGGACCCCAGTGCTCCTCCACCGCAGCGCGCAGCTCGGCGGGGAGGCCGGCGAACCAGCGGCGGTAGTCGGCCGCCGGGATACGGACCGGGTTCGCGGCCAGCTGCTCCTCGGTCAGCCACTCCTGGTCGTGGCCGCCCGCCTCGATCAGCGCGTAGATCAGCTCGTCGCCGTCGCCGGAGACCAGACCGGGGATCTCGCCCTCGGGCCCGAAGTCGTACCCCTCGGCGCGCAGCCGGCGCAGCAGCGCGACCGCGCTCGCGGGGGTGTCCAGGCCGACCGCGTTGCCGATGCGGGAGTGCTTGGTCGGGTACGCGGAGAGCACCAGGGCGATCCGCTTCTCCGCGTTCGGGATGTGCCGCAGGCGGGCGTGGCGGACGGCGATCCCGGCGACCCGGGCGGCGCGCTCGGGGTCGGGGACGTACGCGGGCAGGCCGTCCGCGTCGATCTCCTTGAAGGAGAACGGCACCGTGATCAGGCGCCCGTCGAACTCCGGCACCGCGATCTGGGTGGCCGCGTCCAGCGGGGAGACGCCCTCGTCGTTCTCCTCCCACGCGGCGCGCGAACCGGTCAGGCAGAGCGCCTGGAGGATCGGTACGTCGAGCCCGGTCAGCGCGCCCGCGTCCCACGACTCGTCGTCGCCGCCGGCCGACGCCTCGGCGGGGCGCGTGCCGCCCGCCGCGAGGACGGTGGTCACGATCGCGTCGGCCGCGCGCAGGGCGTCGATCAGCCCGGGTTCGGGGGTACGGAGCGAGGCCACGTACAGCGGCAGCGGGCGGGCCCCGGCGTCCTCCACGGCGGTGCAGAGCGCGTCCACGAACGCGGTGTTGCCGCTCATGTGGTGGGCGCGGTAGTAGAGCACCGCCACCGTGGGCGCGGCCCCGGGAAGCTCGCGGGCGGTCCGCTCCAGCGGGCCCCAGGCGGGGGCCGGGGCGGGCGGCTCGAAGCCGTGGCCGGTGAGCAGCACGGTGTCGGAGAGGAACCGGGCCAGCTGGTCGAGGTTCTCCGGGCCGCCGTGCGCGAGGTAGGCGTGGGCCTCGGCGGCGATGCCGATCGGGACGGTGGACGCGGCCATCAGCTGGGCGTCGGGGGCCTGTTCGCCGGTGAGGACGACGACCGGCAGGCCGGCGGCCCTGACCTGGTCGAGCCCCTCCTCCCAGGCGCGCACCCCGCCGAGGAGGCGCACCACCACGAGCTCGGCGCCGTCGAGCAGCGCCGGGAGCCGGTCGAGCGGGAGGCGGGAGGGGTTGGCGTACCGGTAGCGGACCGGGCCCTCGCAGGCGCGGGCGCTCAGCAGGTCGGTGTCGGAGGTCGACAGGAGCAGGATCATGCCGAGTCAGCCCTTCCCCGGGGTGTCCACGCCCCGGGCGGTGTCGGACGGCGGGAGTTCCTGACTCGTACGGCCGCGTAAGCGGACCGGACTCACAGTGGCGGGACCGCGCCGGAATCTCACCGGGCTTCCTCCCATGGCGCCGTCTGGCGTCGGCGGACCGAATGGTCCACCGCGAGCATCCTAAGGGCCCGGCCTCCGGCGCGGCAGGGGGCCTCCGGGGGGCGGCACAGGTCACATGTGCGCGCCGGTGACGTTCTCAGTGACGTGGGTATGCTCGCCGCCATGTCCGCAACCGCCGATTCGCCCGGTTCCCCCGTGGCCGCCGTCGCCCGGAAAAGCGGCGGCGACGCCTGTCCGGGAACGCTGCGGCTGCACCGTGCGGACGACGGCGCGCTGGCCCGCGTACGGATACCCGGCGGGGTGCTGACCGCCGCTCAGGCACGCACTCTGCTGGCGGCGGCCGAGCGGCTCGGCGACGGCGAACTGCACCTCACCTCGCGCGGCAACCTCCAACTCCGGGGACTCGACGGTGGTTGCGGTGGCGAGCTCGCCGAACTACTGCGTACAGCTGGGCTGTTGCCGTCCGAACAGCACGAACGCGTACGGAACGTAGTCGCCTCCCCGCTCTCCGGCCTCGACACCTCCGGCCGCCCCGAAATACGCTCCTGGCTCACCGAGTTGGACGCCCTGCTCTGCGGGAGCGAGCGGGCCGCCGCGCTCTCCGGCCGCTTCCTCTTCGCCCTCGACGACGGGCGCGGCGACGTGGACGCGCTGGGCGCCGACCTCACCCTGATCGCGCTCGACGGCGACCGGGCGCTGCTCCGGACCGGCCCCGGCGGCCCCCTCCTCCCCGTCCCCTCCGACGCGGCCCCGCGCGCCGCGCTGCTCGCGGCCGAGGCCTTCCTCGACCTGGCGGCCGGCCCGGGCGTCTGGCGGATCTCCGCGCTCCCGGACGCCGCCCGCGCCGCCCTCCCCGCCGAGGCCGCCCGCCGCGCGGGGCTCGTGGTGCCGGCCGTACCGCTTCCCGCCCGTACCCCCTCCGCCCCGCCCGGGCCCGGCACGGTGACCGGTCCCGACGGCCTGAGCGCGCTGCACGTCGGCGTACCCATGGGGCGGCTGACCAGTGCGCGGTGGCGGGCGCTCGTGGAGACCGCCGAACGCCTCGGCTCCGGCGAACTGCGCTGCACCCCGTGGCGCGGGGTCGTCGTGCCGGGCCTGACCGCCGGAGCCGCCCGGGGCGCGTTGGACGTCCTCGCCGCAGCGGGTCTGGTGACCGGGCCCGAGTCGCCCTGGGCCGGGGTCGGCGCCTGTGTCGGGCGCCCCGGCTGCGCGAAGTCGCTGGCCGACGTGCGCGCCGAGGCGGAGGCCGCGCTCGCGCCCCGGCCGGTGCGCGCGCTGCTGCCCGTGTACTGGTCCGGGTGCGAACGCCGCTGCGGCCACCCGCACGGGGAGTGGATCGACGTCGTCGCCACCCCGTCGGGACACCGGATCGCTCGGGTGCGGGGGGAGCCCCGGGACGCCCCGGTGACCGTCCCGGACGATCCGGCCGCGCTCGCCGCGGCGGTGGCGGCGGCCCGGGGCGCCCGTACCTGACCCGCCCGCACCCCCGCAACACACGCCCCACTCGCCCCACTCGCCCCACCGAACCGACCACGCCCCGGCACACGACCGCCCGTGCCCGACCGAAGAAAGCGACAGCACTGTGCATCAGTACGAGAAGGACGGACCGGCGATCTACCGCCAGTCCTTCGCCACCATCCGCGCGGAGGCGGATCTCGCCGGTCTGCCCGCCGACGTCAGCCAGGTCGCGGTCCGGATGATCCACGCGTGCGGCATGGTCGACCTCGTACGCGACCTCGCCTTCTCCCCCACCGCCGTGTCCGACGCCCGCACCGCGCTCCGCGCCGGGGCCCCCATCCTCTGCGACGTGGCGATGGTCGCCAGCGGGGTCACCCGCAAGCGGCTGCCCGCCGACAACGAGGTCGTCTGCACCCTCTCCGACCCCTCGGTGCCCGAGCTGGCCCGGCAACTGGGCACCACCCGCAGCGCCGCCGCGCTGGAGCTGTGGCGGGACCGGCTGGAGGGCTCGGTTGTCGCCATCGGCAACGCGCCCACCGCGCTCTTCCGGCTGCTGGAGATGATCGAGGAGGGCGCCCCGCTGCCCGCCGCCGTCATCGGTGTCCCGGTCGGCTTCATCGGCGCGGCCGAGTCCAAGGAGGCCCTCGCGGCGCACGTCTCCGGGGTCCAGCACCTCGTGGTGCGCGGCCGTCGCGGCGGCAGCGCCCTGGCGGCGGCCGCCGTCAACGCCCTCGCGAGCGAGGAGGAGTGACCGGGACCGTCGCGGCGAACGAGAACGCCGCACACGCGTCCGCCACCGCACACGCCGAGGCGGCGAACGGCGGCACGGGCCGGCTCTACGGGGTCGGTCTCGGCCCCGGCGACCCGGAGCTGATGACCGTCCGCGCGGTGCGGGCCATCGCCGAGGCCGACGTGATCGCCTTCCACAGCGCCCGGCACGGCCGCTCGATCGCCCGGTCCATCGCCGCCGCCCACATCCGGCCCGACCACATCGAGGAACCGCTGGTCTACCCCGTCACGACGGAGACCACCGACCACCCCGGCGGCTACCGGGGCGCGCTGGAGGACTTCTACACCGAGGCGGCGGCCCGGCTCGCCGCACACCTGGACGCGGGCCGCACGGTGGCCGTCCTCGCCGAGGGCGACCCGCTCTTCTACGGCTCGTACATGCACATGCACAAGCGGCTGGCGGACCGTTACCCCGCCGAGGTCATCCCCGGGGTGACCTCGGTGAACGCCGCCGCAGCCCGGCTCGGCACCCCGCTCGTGGAGGGCGAGGAGATCCTCACCATCCTCCCCGGCACCCTGCCGGAGGAGGAGCTGACGGCCCGTCTCGCGTCGACCGACTCCGCCGTGGTGATGAAGCTCGGCCGGACCTTCCCGGCGGTGCGCCGCGCGTTCGAGGCGTCCGGGCGGCTGCCCGAGGCGCGGTACGTCGAACGCGCCACGATGGCCGGGGAGCGCACCGGCGAGCTCGCGGAGGTGGAGCCCGGCTCGGTGCCGTACTTCGCGGTCGCCGTGGTGCCCAGCCGGATCGACGCCCCCCGCCCCGAGCCGGAGCCCGGCTCCGGCGAGGTCGTGGTGGTCGGCACCGGCCCCGCCGGACCGCTCTGGCTGACGCCCGAGACGCGCGGGGCGCTGGCCGCCGCCGACGCGGTGGTCGGCTACACCACCTACCTCGACCGGGTACCGGTCCGGCCCGGCCAGGCCCGCCACGGCTCGGACAACAAGGTGGAGGCGGAGCGCGCCGAGTTCGCCCTCGACCTGGCCCGGCGCGGGCAGCGGGTGGCCGTGGTCTCCGGCGGCGACCCGGGCGTCTTCGCCATGGCCACCGCCGTCCTGGAGGCCGCCTCGCAGCCGGAGTACGCGGACCTGCCGGTACGCGTCCTGCCCGGGGTCACCGCGGCGAACGCGGCCGCCGCCCGCGCGGGCGCCCCGCTCGGCCACGACTACGCGACGATCTCCCTCTCCGACCGGCTCAAGCCCTGGGAGGTCATCGCCGGACGGCTGCGCGCCGCGGCGACGGCCGACCTGGTGATCGCGCTCTACAACCCGGGCTCGAAGAGCCGCACCTGGCAGGTCGGCAAGGCCCGCGACCTGCTCCTCGAACACCGCTCCCCGGACACCCCGGTGGTGCTCGCCCGGGACGTCGGCGGCCCCGGGGAGAGCGTGCGTACGGTGCGCCTCGCAGATCTCGACCCGGCCGAGGTGGACATGCGGACCCTCCTGATCATCGGGTCCTCACAGACCCGCCGGGTCGGCCGGCCGGACGGCGGGCACCTCGTCTGGACCCCGCGCCGCTACCCGGAGGCGTAACGCCTCATCCCCGGCCCAGGCAGGCGTTCAGCCAGCTCAGCGCCTCGGCCGGGGTCGCGGCCACCGGTACCCCCTCCGGGACCGGTGGCCGCCGCACGACCACCACCGGGATCCCGGCCTCCCGGGCCGCCGCCAGCTTCGGCGCGGTGGCCGCGCCCCCGCTGTCCTTGGTGACCAGCACCTCGATGCCGTACCGGCGGATCAGCTCCCGCTCGCCCGCCAGGGGGAACGGACCCCGGTCGAGGAGCACCTCCATCCGCGCCGGGTACGGCGGCTCCGGCGCGTCCACCGACCGCATCAGGAACCAGAGTTCGTCCAGCCCCGCGAAGGCGGCCAGCCCCATCCGCCCGGTGGTGAGGAAGACCCGCCGCCCCAGCGACGGCAGCAGGGCCGCGGCCTCCTCCAGGGAGCCGGCCGGGTGCCAGTCGTCGGCCGGGCCGGCCACCCAGCCGGGGCGGCGGAGCGCCAGCAGGGGAACATGGGCCGAGGCGGCGGCGCGGGCCGCGTGGAAACTGATCGTTCCGGCGAAAGGATGGGTGGCGTCGATGAGCGCATCCACCCGGTGCTCCCGCAGCCAGGCGGCGAGCCCCTCCGTACCGCCGAAGCCGCCGACGCGGACCTCGCCCGGCGGCAGCACCGGTCGGGCCACCCGCCCGGCGAGCGAACTCGTCACCCGCAGGGGCCTGCGTCCTCCGGCCGGTATCTCCGCGTCCAGCGCCTCCGCCAGACGGCGGGCCTCGGTCGTGCCGCCGAGCACGAGGACGTGCTCCGGGGACTCGGGATCGTCCGGCATGTCGGGCAGCGGTATCGGCACCATCGAGGGGGACCTTCCGTGAGCAGTGAGGCCACCATCGAGGGGACCTTCCATGAGCAGTGAGGCGAGGGGCGGACGCGAGGCCCAACTCAAACACACCGGCCTGCGCCCCGGTTGGACCACCGGTGCCTGTGCGACGGCGGCGACCACCGCCGCGTACACCGCGTTGCTGACCGGGGAGTTCCCCGACCCGGTGACCATCACCCTGCCGAAGGGCCAGACCCCCGCGTTCGCGCTCGCCGTCGAGTCCCTGGTCGACGGCGTCGCGACCGCCGGAGTGGTCAAGGACGCGGGCGACGACCCGGACGTGACCCACGGGGCGCTGGTCCGGTCGACGGTACGGGCGCTGCCGCCGGGTTCCGGCGTGGTCTTCCGGGCCGGCCCGGGCGTCGGCACGGTGACCCTGCCCGGACTGCCGCTGGACGTCGGCGAACCGGCCATCAACCCGGTGCCCCGGCAGCTGATGCGCGAGCACGTGGCCCGGGTCGCGGCGGAGCACGGCGGAACCGGCGACGTGGAGGTCACGATCTCCGTGGACGACGGCGAGGAGATCGCACGTTTCACGTGGAACGGTCGCCTCGGCATCCTCGGCGGGCTCTCCATCCTCGGCACCACCGGGGTCGTCGTGCCGTACTCGTGCTCGGCGTGGATCGACTCGATCCGGCGCGGGGTCGACGTGGCGCTGGCCGCCGGGCGGACCCATGTGGCCGGGTGCACCGGCTCGACCTCGGAGAAGACGGTCGTCGCGGAGTACGGCCTGCCCGAGATCGCCCTGCTGGACATGGGCGACTTCGCGGGGGCCGTGCTCAAGTACGTACGCCGCCATCCGGTGCCCCGGCTCACCGTCTGCGGCGGTTTCGCCAAACTGTCCAAGCTCGCCGCCGGGCACATGGACCTGCACTCGGCGCGGTCCCAGGTGGACAAGGGGTTCCTCGCCCGGCTGGCCCGGGCGGGCGGTGCGGACGAGGAGCTCGCCGAGGCGGTGGCGGGCGCCAACACCGGGCTCGCCGCACTCCAGTTGTGCGCGGCGGCCGGGGTGCCGCTCGGCGACCTGGTGGCGGTGGCCGCCCGGGACCAGGCCCTGGAGGTACTGCGCGGGGCACCGGTCGCGGTGGACGTGATCTGCGTCGACCGGGCCGGGACGGTGGTCGGCCGCAGCACGGTCCGCTGAGCCGGGGGCCCGTGTCTCAGCAGGTGTGGCGGTCGCGCTCCGGCGAGTAGAGGTGGCTGTCGCGGAACTGCTCCGCGCCCAGGGTGCGGCCGACGAGGATGACCGCCGTACGGATCACTCCGGCGTCCTTCACCTGGCCCGCGATGGTCTCCAGGGTGCCGCGCAGCACGATCTCGTCGGGGCGGGAGGCCATCGCCACCACGGCGGCCGGGCAGTCGGCCCCGTAGTGCGGCAGCAGCTCCTCCACCACCCGGTCCGCGTACCGGGCGGCCAGGTGGAGCACCAGCAGGGCGCCGCTGCGGCCGAGCGTGGCCAGGTCCTCGCCCTCCGGCATGGCGGTGGCCCGCTGGGCGATCCGGGTCAGGATGACCGTCTGACCGACCGTCGGCACGGTCAGCTCCCGCTTGAGCGCGGCGGCCGCGGCGGCGAACGCGGGGACCCCGGGCACCACTTCGTACGGCACTCCGGCGTCGTCGAGCCGCTTCATCTGCTCGTTGACCGCGCTGAAGACGGACGGGTCGCCGGAGTGCAGCCGGGCGACGTCGTGGCCCTCGGCGTGGGCGCGGACCAGTTCGGCGGTGATCTGGTCAATGTCCAGGCCCTGGGTGTCGATCAGCCGGGCGTCGGGCGGGCAGTCGGCGAGCAGCTCGCGGGGCACCAGGCTGCCCGCGTAGAGGCAGACCGGGCTGGCGGCGAGGAGCCGGGCGCCGCGCACCGTGATCAGGTCGGCCGCGCCGGGGCCCGCGCCGATGAAGTACACGGTCATGAGGTCTCTCCCGAGGAGTCGTGGGGCTTGCGGACGGACCACTGGGTGACGGGCATCGCCTGGCGCCAGCCGGTGAAACCGCCGACCGGGACGGCGTGGGCCACCGCGAGCCGGACGAGTTCGCCGCCGTGGCGGCGGTAGCGGTCGGCGAGCAGCGCCTCCGACTCCAGCGTGACGGTGTTGGCGACCAGCCGTCCCCCGGCGGGCAGCGCGTCCCAGCAGGCGTCGATCAGCCCGGGGGCGGTCAGCCCGCCGCCGACGAACACGGCGTCCGGCACCGGAAGACCGGCGAGCGCCTGCGGGGCGCGGCCGGAGACCACCCGCAGACCGGGCACACCGAGCCGGTCGGCGTTGCGGCCGATCCGGGCGGCGCGCACCTCGTCGCGTTCGACGGTGACCGCGCGGCAGGACGGGTGGGCGCGCATCCACTCGACGGCGATCGAGCCGGAGCCGCCGCCGATGTCCCAGAGGAGCTCGCCGGGCGCGGGTGCCAGCGCGGCGAGGGTCGCGGCCCGGACATGGCGCTTGGTGAGCTGCCCGTCGTGCTCGTACGCGGTGTCGGGCAGCCCGGGTACGAGGCCGAGGCGGAGCGCCTCGGGGGTGGCGCGGCACTCCACGGCGACGAGGTTCAGCGGGTCGCCCGCCGGGCGGTCCCAGCCCTCGGCGGTTCCCTCGTGGCGTGCCTCGGCGGCCGAGCCGAGCTGTTCGAGGACGGTCAGCCGGCTCGGGCCGAAGCCGTGCGCGGTGAGCAGCGCGGCCACCGTCGCGGGGGTGGTCGCGTCGGCGCTCAGCACCAGCAGCCGTCGGCCGTCGTGCAGGGCGGCGAGCAGCCGGGCGGCGGGGCGGCCCACCAGGGTGACGGTCTCGGTGTCCTCGGCGGGCCAGCCGAGCCGGGCGCAGGCGTACGCCACCGAGGACGGGTGCGGCAGCACGCGCAGCGCCCCGGCGCCCAGCTCCTCGGTGAGCGCGCGGCCGATCCCGTAGAACATCGGGTCCCCGCTGGCCAGCACCGCGATCCGGCGGCCCCGGTGGGCGGCGAGCAGACCCGCGACGGCGGGGCGCAGCGGCGAGGGCCACGCCACCCGCAGGCCCGCGCAGACGGCGGGCAGCAGGCCGAGCTGGCGCCCGCCGCCGATCAGCACCTCCGCCTCCAGCAGCGCGGTGCGGGCGGGTTCCGCCAAGCCCGCCCAGCCGTCCGCGCCGATGCCCACGACGGCCACCGGGAGCCCCGGGGGTACGGCGGGCGGGTGCTCGGGGGAGCCGGGTGATGCGGGCGGGGCGGTGGACACGGCCGGACCTCGGTGTTCGGGGCGTTCGGGGGCGTTTCGGTGGAGGACGGGGGGAGACGCTGCCGCACTCTACTGTCCGGCCCCCGGGCGACCACCGGCCGGGCCCGGCGGGCCCGCTCGCGCGGGCGGCCGGTGCGGTGTCCGATGGAGTGGGGGACAGGGGGGACGACGACGGCGGAGGTGCAGGCGTATGAAGTACCTGGTGATGGTGCAGGGCTCGCAGGCCGACTACGACGCGATGTCCGGCCACGGGTCCACCGAGGGCGGCCCGGCGTGGGGCGAGCAGGACCGGCAGGCGATGTTCGCGCACATGGAAGCGCTCAACAAGGACCTGGAGGCCTCCGGCGAGATGCTCTACTGCGACGGCCTCACCGCCCCGGACCAGACCCGGTTCGTCACGGCGGGGGCGAACGGCGGACCCCCGGTCGTCGCCGACGCCCCGTACGACCGGACGCAGGTGCTGATCGCCGGGTACTGGGTGCTGGAGTGTTCGGGCCTGGACCGGGTCACCGAGATCGCCGCCCGCGTCGTCGCCTGCCCGCAGCCCGCGGGTGCCCCGTACCGCGCGGTGGCGATCCGCCCGGTCGGCGAGGCCCCGGAAGGGGACTGACCGTCCCGTCGGCAGCAGCAGGAGTCGCCGACGGCCGCGACCGCCGCCACCATCGGCAGTATGACCACGAGCAGGAAGAACGCCGGGCAGTCCCCTGAGAACGGCGGGTCCGGTGGGAACAGCGGGAACAGCGTCCCCACCCTTCGGATCGCGCAGCAGCCGGAGGCGGACGAGCTGCTGGCCCGCAGCCCGCTGGCCGCCCTGGTCGGCATGCTGCTCGACCAGCAGGTCCCCATGGAGTGGGCCTTCACCGGACCCCACTCGCTGGCCCTGCGGATGGGCTCGGACGACCTGGACGCCCGGGAGATCGCCGGGTACTCCCCCGAGGCGTTCACCGCGTTCTTCACCGACAAACCGGCCCTGCACCGCTACCCCGGCTCCATGGCCAAGCGGGTGCAGCAGCTGTGCCAGTACCTCGTGGCGGAGTACGACGGCGACGCCGACGCGGTCTGGGCCGACGCCGCCACCGGCGCGGAGCTGCTGGCCCGGCTGGAGGCGCTGCCCGGTTTCGGCACCCAGAAGGCGCAGATCTTCCTGGCCCTGCTGGGCAAACAGTTCGGCGTACGGCCGCCAGGCTGGCGGGAGGCGGCGGGGGCGTACGGGGAGCAGGGCGGCCACCGCTCGGTCGCCGACATCACCGGCCCCGAGTCGCTCGCCGAGGTCCGCGCGTTCAAGCAGCGGGCGAAGGCTGAGGCCAAGGCGGCCAAGGCGGCCAAGGCGGCGCCCGCCAAGAAGGCCGCCCGGTGAACGCCCACGCACGGACCCGCCGCGCGCTGCCGCTCCTCGCCGCCGCCGCGCTGCTCCCCCCGCTGCTGCTGGGCGCGGCGGCCCCGCCGCCCGCCGCGGAACCGGACCCGGCGCGGGAGGCCGCCCGGCTCTCCCGGGAACTCGTCGCCGCCTCCTCCGCGACGGGCGCGTACCGGCATCTGCGCCGCTTCCAGGAGGCGGCCGACGCGGCGGGCGGAAACCGGGCCGCAGGATCGGCGGGCCACGACGCCTCGGCCGCGTACGTCCTCCAGCAGCTCCGCCGGGCCGGTTACGACGCCGGGTACGAGTCCTTCCCCTTCACCTGGACCGAGACCCTCGCCGAGAAGCTGGCCGTCGTCGCCCCGGAGCCCCGGGACGCCGAGGTGGAGGCGATGACGTACACCGCGTCGACCGAGGAGGGCGGGCTCACCGCCGAGCTGGTCCGGGTCCCGGTCGACAAGACCACCGGCTGCGAGGCGGCCGACTACGCGAAGACCGAGGTCACCGGACGGATCGCGCTGATCCGGCGGGGCGGCTGCTCCTTCCTGCAGAAGCAGACGGCCGCGGCCGGGGCGGGCGCGGCCGCGGCGCTGATCTCCAACGACCTCGACGGCAGGCTCACCGGCACCCTCGGCGACCCCGCCGCCGTCCGCATCCCCACCGGAGGCATCAGCCGCGCCGAGGGCGACGCGCTGGCCACCGCGCTGGACGGGGACGAGAAGGTCACCGTGACTCTCGAACTCCGCGAGCGCCAGGAGAAGCGCACCACCCGCAACGTCGTCGCCCAGACCCCGGGCGGCGACCCCGCGCACACCGTCATGCTCGGCGCGCACCTGGACTCCGTCTCCGACGGACCGGGCATCAACGACAACGGTTCCGGCTCGGCCGGGCTCCTCGAAGTCGCGCTGCGGCTCGCGGCGACGCACCGCACCCCGGCGAACGCCGTCCGGTTCGCCTGGTGGTCGGCCGAGGAGGGCGGACTCGTCGGCTCGGACGCGTACGTCGCCGGACTGACCACTGCCCAGCGCCAACAGATCGCCCTCTACCTCAACTTCGACATGATCGCCTCGCCCAACGGCGTCCAGTTCGTCTTCGACGGCGACGACTCGGAAGCCTCCGGCGCGGGCCCCGGCCCGGCCGGCTCCGCCCAACTGGAGCGCGGGATCGCCGAGTTCCTGGACCGCCACAGGACCCCGTACGAGAGCACCGACTTCACCGGGCGGTCCGACTACGGACCGTTCATCGAGGCCGGCATCCCGTCGGGCGGTACGGACACCGGCGCGGAGGGGATCAAGTCGGCGGCGCAGGCAGCCGAGTTCGGCGGCAAGGCGGGGATCGCGTACGACCCCTGCTACCACGCGGCCTGCGACACCCTCGACAACATCGACCCAGCCGCCTTCGAGACCAACATCGACGTGATCGCGGACGCGGTCGGCAGCTACGCGCAGGACCTGCGGCCGCTCACCGGCCCGGCGCCCGCGGCGGTGCGCACGGACGGACACGGAAGCGGCCGGCTCCGTACCGGCCACGGCCGTGACAGGGCGTGAGGAAGTTCCTCCACCGCGCGGGCCGGACCCGCCGGGCCCTCCGCGCGGCCCCCGCGGGCAGGGGCGCGGAGGCACGGTGCGCGCCGCTGCCCGCGCCGGGGGCCGAGGACCGCTCCCGTTCACCCCGACACCACCCACCGTCCCCGCACCGGTCGCCGGAGACGGACGAACTCCCCCTTTTTCCAAGGGTGTCGGCGTGATGTACACCCTTTCCTCACCGCCTCTGCGGGAGATCACCCTTCCGTTTTCAGGGGATTCACTCACTTTCGACTGACATCATGACCCCCTTCCCCGGCTGCGCACGGTGGTTGTTCCCCGGTAGGCTTTCCGTGTGATCTTCAAGCGCATCGGAAATGGGCGGCCATACCCCGACCACGGCCGGGAAAGCACCCGCCAGTGGGCCGACGTCGCGCCGCGCCCGGTTCGCCTCGACCAGCTCGTGACCACGAAGGGCGAGCTGGACCTGGAAACGCTTCTCGCCGAGGACTCCACCTTCTACGGCGACCTCTTCGCGCACGTCGTGAAGTGGCAGGGCGACCTCTACCTGGAGGACGGGCTGCACCGCGCGGTCCGCGCCGCGCTCCAGCAGCGCCAGGTGCTCCACGCCCGCGTGCTCGAACTCGGCTGACGGCACCACCCGGTGCGGCCCGGTCCGCCCCTCTACCACCGCCGCGCCCCGGACCCCGCGCCGTCGGGCCCTTTCGAGTGTTTTCCGACGCATGCGGGTGCCATCGGTTGATCATTTAGTACGCATCATCGGCGGCCCGCACTACGCTGCGCACATGAGCATGCTCACTCCCCCCGGCATGGGCGGAAAGTACCGCATCACGGGCAACGCCTATCCCCGGATGCGCCGCCCCCGCCACCGCCGCAGGCTCGTCCTCGCGGTCGTCGCCTCCCTGGTGGCCCTCGGGCTGGCCGGCTGGGGCACGCTGCAGCTCATCGACGTCTACTCGGGCGGCGACACCACGGCACAGGCGGCCGACCACAAGCGGGAGTGCCGAGCCGTCCCGAAGCAGGCGGCGGCCGTGAAGACGCTGCCCGCGCCGAACCGGATCACGGTCAACGTCTACAACGCGACCCCGCGCAGCGGCCTGGCCAAGTCCGCCGCCGACGAGCTGAAGAAGCGCGGCTTCAAGATCGGCGAGGTGGGCAACGCTCCCGCCGCGTACGACAAGAAGGTTCCCGGCACCGGTCTGCTGCTCGGCCCGCCGACCGCCGCCGACAGCGCGTTCCCGGTCCTGGAGACCCAGCTGCCGGGCATCGCCCGGAAGACCGAGGCCCGCGAGAACGCCGAGGTGGACCTGATCCTGGGCACCCGGTTCACGGCGTTCAGCACCCCGCAGGCGGCGGCCGCCGCGCTGACGGCGCTGACGAAGCCCGTTCCCACCCCCTCCGCCTGCTGAGCCGAAAGCCCGCGCGGACACGACGACGGCCGGTCACCCCACCTGTGACCGGCCGTCTTCGTCGTGTGAACGCGTTCTAGTCGGCCGTGCCGTACATCCGGTCGCCCGCGTCGCCCAGCCCCGGAACGATGTAGCCGTTCTCGTTGAGCCGCTCGTCCACCGAGGCGGTGACCACGGTGACCGGGGCGTCCGCCAGCTCGCGCTCCATGATCTCGACGCCCTCCGGCGCCGCCAGCAGCACGACGGCGGTGACGTCGTCGGCGCCCCGCTTGATGAGCTCGCGGATCGCGGCGACGAGCGTCCCGCCGGTCGCCAGCATCGGGTCGAGGACGTAGACCTGGCGGCCGGAGAGGTCCTCCGGCATCCGGGTCGCGTACGTCTCCGCCTGGAGCGTCTCCTCGTTGCGGATCATGCCGAGGAAACCGACCTCCGCGGTCGGCAGCAGCCGCACCATGCCGTCCAGCATGCCGAGACCGGCGCGCAGGATCGGTACGACGAGGGGCCGGGGGTACGACAGCTTCACGCCCGCCGTCCGCGCGACCGGGGTCTCGATGTCGACCAGCTCGGTCCGCACGTCCCGGGTCGCCTCGTAGGCGAGCAGGGTGACCAGCTCGTCGGCGAGCCGGCGGAAGGTCGGGGAGTCGGTGCGCTTGTCGCGCAGGGTGGTGAGTTTGTGCGCCACCAGTGGGTGGTCGACGACATGGATCCGCATGCCGTCAACACTAACGGCCTCCCGCGCGCCGCGAGCTTCCTCCCCGGCGGAGGCGGGGCACGCCCGAGCCCGCCCGGACGCCAGCACTGGCATCATCCACTCGTTCGGGGGGAAGGTGAGGCATACGGACCAGCCTTGGGGTGGTGTGCGGATGCCTGACCGGGAGCCGAAGCGGGACGAGCCCGCGACGCGGGGACGACTCGAAGCACGCGACGTGCGCGACGAGCGCGACGCGCCGACCAGTACGGAGCACACGCAGGAGAGTGACGCGGCCCGCCGCCGTCGCCGGGCGCAGTTCCTCCGCGAACTGCACGAGGCGAAGCAGCTGCGGGACCGGGTCCAGCCCCGCCGGGCCCGCGCGGCCCGTATGCGCCAACAGATGCGGATGCGCACCTTCCGCTGGTGACGGGGGCTCCGACGGGCGCGTTCGCCCCTGCCGGAGTGCTCCGGAGCGGCTTCCGCCGACCGGGCCCTTGCGGAACTGATGGCCGACGCAACGTCCGAAGAGGTCTCGCTCGGCCGATGTTTCTGCCACGATGCCGATTGGGCGGGGCTCGGCGCAGTCGGACAATCGTCTGCCCTCCCGTCGGACCGAATATCACCTCTGACCAGTGGGAGTGTCACGGTGTACTTCGCCGCACTGCTCGCGCGCACCGAAGACGGGTGGGAAGCGAGCGATACGGAGCTCGACGATGTGGAGGCCCTGTCCGACCTGACGGATCTGGCCCGGGACGCCTCGGTGGACGAGGACACGGTCCTCGTCTACATCGAGCAGGAGGACGCGTGGTTCGGCGTCGTCCGCGTGGACGGTGAGGAGGACCCCCGGATCTACGTCTCGGACGCCGCCGCCGCCGCCCGATCCTCGTACGGGGAGATCCTGCTCACCGACGAACTGCTCGGCCGCGAACCGGGGGCCGAGGACGAGATCGCCGCTCTGGAGGAACTCGTCGGGCTCGAAGACGACGAGGCCGACGATCCGGAGTTCGGCCACGGAGACGACGACGGCGCCACCGCCCGGCGGGCCGCGCCCGTCGAAGCGGACGACGACCCGGACGCCGTGCCGGCGGGACCGATCGGGGACGCCTCGATCCTCGCCGACCTCGGCCTCTCCGAGCAGGCGCTGCTGACCCTGCGGACCGACGCGCTGGCGGAGATCGCCGACGCGCTGGGGGCGGACGAAGTACTGGAGAGCGTCCGCTAAGGTCCGCGGGTGACCGCACCACCCCCCGAAGAACCCCCGCCCCCGCCTTCCCCCACCCCCCTTCTCGCGTCCTACGCCACCGATCCCGTACGGGACCCGTGGCGGGCCCCGATGCGCCATGCCCTGGACGAGGCGGCGCAGGCGGCGCTGGCCGGTGATGTTCCGGTCGGTGCCGTCGTCCTGGGACCGGACGGATCGACGATCGCCACGGGCCGCAACGAGCGCGAGGCGACCGGCGATCCGACCGCGCACGCCGAGATCCTCGCCGTACGTGGAGCCGCCGCCGCCCTCGGGCAGTGGCGGCTCCACGGCTGCACGCTCGTGGTGACCCTGGAGCCCTGCACGATGTGCGCGGGCGCGCTCGTGCAGTCGCGCGTGGACCGGGTCGTCTACGGTGCGCGCGACGACAAGGCCGGGGCCGCCGGCTCGCTCTTCGACGTCGTGCGCGACCGCCGTCTCAACCACCGGCCCGAGGTGATCCACGGGGTCCTGGAAGAGGAGTGTTCGGCACAGCTCACGGCCTTTTTCCGGGCTCTGTGACAACTGATTTCTGATCCCGGGCCGTCATGGTCTAAGCTCTCTCTCGGTAGCGTGTCCGAGCGGCCGAAGGAGCTCGCCTCGAAAGCGAGTGTGGGGAAACTCACCGAGGGTTCAAATCCCTCCGCTACCGCTCTTACACCCCTCTGATCTGCGGAAACGCAGTCAGGGGGGTGTTTTGCGTTCAGCCGCCGCCTCGATCAAGTCAAGGAACCGACAGCACTGCTAGCATTGAAAGCAGAATGAGGGAGGCGCCATGGCAACTCTGACCATCCGGGGACTCGACGACGCGATACACGCCCGGCTGCGCGTACAGGCCGCGCGGCACGGTCGCTCGATGGAGGCCGAGGTGCGCGCGATTCTCAGCGAGCAGCTCACGTCCGCCCCTTCTTCCCGGCCGTTGGGGTCTCGCATCCGGGAACGGTTCGCCGGCCTCGACGGACCGGAACTGGACCTGCCCGCCCGACAGGACGCGCCACGATCGGCTGACTTCGAATGATCATTCTCGACACCAATGTCCTGTCGGAGCTGGTGAAGTCGGTTCCCGACCCGCGGGTCGTCGACTGGCTCGACAGCCTCGTGCCCGAGGAGGTCATGACGACCGCGATGACCGCCGCGGAGCTGTGGTACGGGGTGCGTCGGTTGCCCGACGGCAAGCGCAGGTCCGAGCTCGCCGAAGGCATCGACGCGATGCTGTTCGAGGACCTCGGTGGACGTATCGAGGTGTTCGACGCGGCTGCGGCCACGCGGTACGCGGACATCGTGATGGCCCGGGAACGGCTCGGCCGGCCGATCGCCGCCGCCGATGCCCAGATCGCGGCGATCTGCGCCAGCCGCAAGGCCACGCTGGCGACCAGGAACGTCAAGGACTTCGAGAGCACCGGCGTCACGCTCGTGAATCCCTGGAACGAGGCGACGGGGATGCGCGGCTGACCCACCGACGCATCCCGGGGCGCGGGTACCGCACCGCCCCGGGCACTACGACGGCCCCGGCCCTCACGGAAGAGGTGGCCGGGGCCGGAGCCAAGGCGGGGGACCTTGGGGCGGGGGAAGCGGCATCGGGGGGACAAGCCGCCTCCCCCGAGGGGGACAGTCCCTACTGGTCCCGCCGCGGTCGGGGGGAGCGCCGCGACCGGACCCCACAGAGAGGGCCTGTCCCGTGCCCTGCGGATTCCTGCCTGGTCCGCCGGGCCGTGCTTCCATCGTGCCCGCCGGCGCCGCCCGTGCGGGCCGGTGAAGGGCCCCTGTCGCAGGGCCGTTGGTCCCGAGAGGGCCGGGCACCGAGTGCCGGACCTCCCGCGGCGTTCGAACAACGATCGCCTGCGAGCCCCGAATCCGACCAGGTGTACGGATAGAATCTGCCGACCGCGCGGGGGACCGAGGGGGAGGCAGGGCTGTGGCGCAAGCGAGGAAGATCGCGCTCTATATCGTGGTGGTCTTCGTGCTCTACACGATCATCACGTCGCCCGCGAGGGCCGCCGACCTCGTCCAGGTAGGGTTCGAAGGCATCTCCAGCGCCGCCCAGGGCGTCGGGGACTTCATGTCCGAGCTGGTGAAGTAGGAGCGACCGCCGATGATCCGCCACCTGGTCCTGTTCAAGCTGAACGAAGGCGTCGAGCGGGACGATCCGCGGGTCGTGGCCGGCGAGAAGGCATTCCGCGAACTGGACGGGCTCATCCCCGAGCTGGAGTTCTGGGAGTGCGCCTGGAACATCACCGACCGGCCCATCGCGTACGACTTCGCCATCAACTCCGCCGTCGCCGACGCGGACGCGCTCGTGCGGTACATCGAGCACCCGGCGCACCAGGCGGCGGCCGGACAGTGGCGCGAGTTCGCCACCTGGGTCATCGCCGACTACCCCTTCTGAACCGTACGCGCCCCGGCGCACGGTCCGTTCACGGGTCCTGCGCGCGGGGCGCACGGGTCTCGCGCCCCGGTCACTCCTCGACTTCGCGCGGGTGCGCGCCACCTTCGTCCCCCTCTTCGCGCACGTGCGCGCCGCCTTCGTACGGATGTCCCGCGCGGTGCGGTCACGGCCCGCCGGTCGTCGGTCACAGCCCCTCACCTCTCAGGTGGGGGGCTTTTGCTGGCTTTTAAACCCGTTTGACTCCAACACGGCTATATACGGTGCTTGCACACAGTGGACATGTCTTGTGATGCTATGACCGCTTTTGATGGATGAATTGACCGCAGTTGTCCGTCACGTTGGCTGTCAGTCGACCGTGCAGTTCGACCATGACGCGTGACCGCGAAGTCGACCGTGAAGGGGTGGCGTCACCGTGCCGGCCAGTGCAGCGCCTCAAGTGCCTCCCCAGACCGTCCAGAAGGACCGGACCGAGCTGTCCGACGACATCCAGACCGAGACGCCCGACCCCTCCGCGCCCCCAGCGAGAACCCGGGGCGCCGACACCAGGGCACTCACCCAGCTGCTCTTCGGCCAGCTCAAGGAGCTCGAACCGGGCACGGCCGACCACCGCAGGGTGCGGGCCGCGCTGATCGAGGCGAACCTGCCGCTGGTCCGGTACGCGGCGGCTCGCTTCCGGAGCCGCAACGAGCCGATGGAGGACGTCGTCCAGGTCGGCACCATCGGCCTGATCAACGCGATCGACCGGTTCGACCCCGAACGCGGCGTCCAGTTCCCCACGTTCGCCATGCCGACCGTGGTGGGCGAGATCAAGCGCTACTTCCGGGACAACGTCCGCACCGTCCACGTGCCCCGCCGCCTGCACGAACTCTGGGTGCAGGTCACCGGGGCGACCGAGGACCTGACGACCGCTCACGGACGCTCCCCGACCACCGCCGAGATCGCCGAGCGGCTGCGGATCTCCGAGGACGAGGTGCTGGCCTGCATCGAGGCCGGCCGGTCCTACCACGCGACCTCGCTGGAGGCGGCCCAGGAGGGCGACGGACTGCCCGGCCTGCTCGACCGCCTCGGGTACGAGGACCCGGCGCTCGCCGGGGTCGAACACCGCGATCTCGTACGGCACCTGCTCGTGCAGCTGCCCGAGCGCGAGCAGCGGATCCTGCTGCTGCGCTACTACAGCAACCTGACACAGTCCCAGATCAGTGCCGAACTGGGCGTCTCCCAGATGCACGTGTCAAGACTTTTGGCCAGAAGTTTCGCCCGACTGCGATCCGCAAACAGGATCGAGGCCTAACCAGAACGGGTAGACCGTCTCCAAGCGGTTTTCCGGCGCCCTTCTCCCCCGCACCCCTTGCTTCCTGCGCATACGCGGCGCTGACTTATCGACATGTCACTACAGCGTGTTGCCGACATGTGACATTCTGCTGGAACCGCGTTTGCCGCAGCCTCCCCTCCGGTATTCAGGTGGAGGCTGCGTTCCTCCGATGGTCGCGGCCACCGCGACCGTCCGCGACCTCAAGGGGGTGGCATGTCCGTAGACCAGGGCAGCTCGAAGGTGCTCACGCTCACGAAGAGCGCGCCCGCGCCTGCCGTGCTCACCAGCTCGTCGGAAGCCATCGACACCCGTACGCTGTCCCGCTCCCTGTTCCTGCGGCTCGCCGCACTCGGTCCCGAGGGAACGGACAGCCCGGAGCGGGCCTACGTACGCGACACACTCATCGAGCTCAACCTCCCGCTGGTGCGGTACGCGGCGGCGCGGTTCCGCAGCCGCAACGAACCGATGGAGGACATCGTCCAGGTCGGCACCATCGGCCTGATCAAGGCGATCGACCGGTTCGACTGCGAACGGGGGGTGGAGTTCCCGACGTTCGCCATGCCGACCGTCGTGGGCGAGATCAAGCGGTTCTTCCGTGACACCTCGTGGTCCGTGCGGGTCCCCCGCCGGCTCCAGGAGCTGCGCCTGGCGCTCACCAAGACCAGCGACGAACTGGCGCAGCGGCTCGACCGCTCGCCGACCGTCCCGGAGCTGGCCAAGGCGCTCGGTGTCTCCGAGGAGGACGTCGTCGACGGGCTCGCCGTCGGCAACGCCTACACCGCCTCCTCGCTCGACTCCCCGTCCCCCGAGGACGACGGCGGCGAGGGCTCCCTCGCGGACCGCCTGGGGTACGAGGACACCGCGCTGGAAGGGGTCGAGTACCGCGAGTCCCTCAAGCCGCTGCTGGCCAAGCTCGCGCCCCGCGAGCGGCAGATCATCATGCTGCGGTTCTTCGCCAACATGACCCAGTCGCAGATCGGCGAGGAGGTCGGCATCTCGCAGATGCACGTCTCCCGCCTGCTGACCCGTACGCTCGCGCAGCTGCGCGAGGGGCTCATCACCGACTGACGGGTCCCGGCCGCCGGGGAGACGCGTCCACGCGCCCCCGGCGGTACCCCCAGAGCCCGGGCCGTGCCCGGACGTCCCCGGGTCGCGCCCCGGTACGTCCGGCCGGTCCGGTTCCAGGCGCCGCGACGCGCCTGCGCGGTGTGCCGCACCGTGCCGCGCCGTGCCGTAAGCGGCGCACCGTTCCTCGTGCGCCGCCGTGCGCCATGCGCCTGCGCCTGCGCCTGCGCCGGGAAACGCGTCGGCGGCCCCCGTAGGACGGAGGCCGCCGAGTGGCCGGACGGTGCTGCGGATCAGCCGAGTGCGAGCCAGGCGACCGCGGCGAGGACGACGACGACCGCGACGACGGCCACGATCACCCCGGTCTTCGGACCGCCGCCGGACGGGGCGGCCTGCTGCGGCCGGCGCTGCGGCTCTCCGTCGTCGACGAAGGCGCGGAACATCTGCGTGCTGCCTGCCGGGTCGTCATTGCCCGCGGGGCCCTGCTGAGGGGCGTGGGGGTTGTGTGCCATGGGCCAGGACCCTAGCGAACTCGGGCCTTCCGCCCAACCCCCGGGGGACGGGCGGGCGCCGGTTCGTACGGACATTCCCCTCATCTCCACAAGACCGCGCGACGTCAACATGAGCACGCGGGCGCCTTCACTCTGTGGTGTGAGACACACGATTGACTCGCCGAGGCCACACGCTGGGGCTTTGACCGAGAGCCTACGCAGCCTTTTGGGTTCCTTTACTTTTGCAAGCACCATTTAGTTTGCCTGCAGCAACCAACGGCTTCTATGGTTGCCCTAAGCAACAAGATATGCAGAAGTCTGGGGGTGCCCGTGGCCGCACGGAGTCAGTACGAAGAGCTGGCCCGGCACCTCAGCGCGGTGGGCGTCGTGAAGCGGGGACTCTCCCGCGCGCTGCCCGCCGACTGCCCCGGCGGCTCGGCCGCGGTGCTCACCCTGCTCGCGCAGCACGGCGAGATGCGCATCAGCCGGCTCGCCGAGCTGCTCTCCGTGGACATGTCCGTGACCAGCAGGCACGTCGCCCACGTGGCGGAACGCGGCTGGATAGAGCGGTTTTCCGACCCCACGGACAAGCGGTCGCGCATCTTGCGGCTGACCTCGTCCGGACACGACGTGCTCGCCGACCTCAGCCGTCGGAGCACGGAGGTGTTCGCGCACACCCTCGCGGACTGGTCCGACGACGAAGTCGGACATCTCGTCACCTTGCTGGCACGGCTCTGCGGCAGCTTCGCCGCCCGCACGCCCAGTGCGTGCACCCCCGGACGGCACACCGACGACTGTCGCGCGCGGCTCACCGGACCCACCGTCCCGAAGGGTTCCGACCCGGACCAGAAGCCCGCGGAAGGGCTCGTTCCGGTCGCCGGCGACCCGACGGACACCCGTACACCTCTGTAACAGAAGCAAAGCAAAGGACATTCATGGCTACGACCACACCAACCGGTGTGCGGGGCGGCCACGCCAAGCACGGGGGCTCAGAAGCTCCCGCCGGCACGCCGATGACTCACCGGGAGATCATGGAGGCCCTGACCGGGCTCCTGCTCGGCATGTTCGTCGCGATCCTGTCGTCGACGGTCGTCTCCAACGCCCTCCCCCACATCATCTCCGACCTCGGCGGCGGCCAGAGCGCCTACACCTGGGTGGTCACGGCCTCCCTGCTGGCGATGACCGCGACCACCCCGATCTGGGGCAAGCTCTCGGACCTCTTCTCCAAGAAGCTGCTCGTCCAGATAGCCCTGGTCATCTACGTGCTGGGCTCCTGCGCCGCCGGTCTCTCGACCAGCTCCGGGATGCTCATCGTCTTCCGCGTGGTCCAGGGCATCGGCGTCGGCGGTCTCTCCGCCCTCGCCCAGGTCGTGCTCGCCGCGATGATCTCCCCGCGTGAGCGCGGCCGGTACAGCGGTTACCTCGGTGCCGTCTTCGCCGTCGCCACCGTGGGCGGTCCGCTGCTCGGCGGTGTCATCACCGACACCAGCTGGATGGGCTGGCGCTGGTGCTTCTACGTGGGTGTGCCGTTCGCGATCATCGCCCTCTTCGTGCTCCAGAAGACCCTGAAGCTCCCGGTCGTCAAGCGTGACGTCAAGGTCGACTGGACCGGCGCGTTCTTCATCAGCGCGGGCGTCTCGCTGCTGCTGCTCTGGGTGACCTTCGCCGGCGACAAGTACGCCTGGGGTTCCTGGCAGACCGTCGTGATGCTGCTGGGCGTCGTGGCCCTCATCGGCGCGTTCGTCTTCACCGAGTCGAAGGCCCGCGAGCCGATCATCCCGCTGCGGCTCTTCCGCAACCGGACGATCACCCTCGCCTCCGTGGCCTCGCTCTTCGTCGGTGTCGCGATGTTCGCGGGCACCGTCTTCTTCAGCCAGTACTTCCAGCTGGCGCGCGGCAAGACGCCGACGATGTCCGGCGTCATGACGATCCCGATGATCGCGGGTCTCTTCCTCTCCTCGACCATCTCCGGTCAGGTCATCACCCGGACCGGCCGCTGGAAGTACTGGCTCGTCTCCGGTGGCGTCCTGGTCACCGCGGGTCTCGGCCTGCTGGGCACGATCCGGTACGACACGACGTACTGGCACGTCGCGATCTTCATGTTCCTCGTCGGTGCCGGTGTCGGCATGATGATGCAGAACCTGGTCCTCGCCGCGCAGAACCAGGTCGCCCCCCAGGACCTCGGTGCGGCCAGCTCCGTGGTCACGTTCTTCCGTTCGCTCGGTGGCGCCATCGGCGTCTCGGCGCTCGGTGCCGTCATGGCCAACCGCGTCACCCACTACGTGACGGACGGTCTCTCGGACCTCGGTGTCAAGAGCACCGGCGGCACCGGCGGCGGCATCCCGGACCTGGCGACGCTGCCCGCCCCGATGCGTGCGGTCGTCGAGGCCGCGTACGGCCACGGCGTCGGTGACGTCTTCCTGTTCGCCGCCCCGTGCGCACTGCTCGCCTTCCTCTTCGCGATCTTCATCAAGGAGGTCGCGCTCCGGACGAACGCCGGCGGCGAGGCCGCGGCGGCTCCGGCGGACGCCGCTCCGGCCGCCGCCGTCGCCGCCCCGGCGGACGCCGCCCCGGCCGAGACCGTCGCCGCCCCGGTGGCCGTCGCTCCGGCGGTCACCCCGACCGAGGCGCCCGTCATCCAGGGCACCCCGGTGCGCGGTGTGGTGCGCGGCGCGGACAACGCTCCGGTCGCCCGGGCCGCCGTCACGCTGATCTCGCTCGGCGGCCGTCAGCTGGGCCGTTCGGTGGCCCAGGAGGACGGCTCGTACGTCCTCGACGCCCCCGGCAACGGCAGCTACGTGCTGATCGCGTCCGCCGACGGCTGCCAGCCGCAGGCGTCCACGATCGTCGTCGGTGACGAGCCGCTGGCCTTCGACATCCTGCTCTCCGGCACCAGCGGACTGGCCGGTACGGTCCGGGCCGCCGAGGCCGGCACCCCGATCCAGGGCGCCATGGTCATCGTGACCGACGTGCGCGGCGACGTGCTCGCCACCGGCACCTCCGGCGAGACCGGTGACTTCGCCTTCGGCGAGCTGGTCCCCGGCCCGGTGACGCTCGCGGTGAACGCGGCCGGATACCGTCCGCTGGCCCTCCCGGTGGAGATCGCCGGCACGGGTGTCACCCGGGCCGAGGCCGCCCTCCAGGCGGGCGCGCTGGTCCAGGGCACGGTGCGCGCCGGGTCCGCGGGCAACGCCCTCACGGACGCCCGCGTCACCCTGATCGACGCGGCGGGCAATGTCGTCGCCACCTCCACGACCGGTGCGGACGGCGCGTACGCCTTCACCGATCTGGACGCCGGTGAGTACTCCGTCGTCGCGACCGGCTACCCGCCGGTGGCGAGCACCGTGACCGTCGCCGGTCACGGGATCGACGGACACGACATCGAACTCGTCCACCCCGGCGAGTGACCGGGCGATAAGCCCCCTGCCGGGACAGTACTTTCAGCGGAGAGTCGGTCCCGGCCGGTGGAAATGGGCCCCGGTGGCGCGTGCGGCAGGCAGGGGACGGCCTGCCGCCCCGCCGCCGGGGCCCGACTCGTTCCATGAGTCAGCGAGTCAGTGAACAAGGAGAGAGAACGGTATGGGACTTCGCGCACAGGTACGGACGCGGGACGGCTGGGCCGTCCAGCACGCGATCGTCACGGTCACCGACATGACCGGCAACCAGATACTGCGCGCCACCGCCGACGAGGACGGAGCGACCCGCACGGACGAACCGCTGCCCGCCGGCGCGTACACGGTGATCGTGACCGCCATCGGTTACGCGCCCGCCGCCTCCACCGCCCTCGTCACGGCCAGCGGCCGTATCGAGGCCGGCACCGTGGTCCTGGCCCGCCAGGGCGGCGTGGAACTCCCGCCGCCCGGCGACTGGTCGCTGGACCCCGCGCACAGCTCGGTGGCCGCCTCCGCCCAGCACCTGGGCATCTCCAGCGTGCGCGGCCGCTTCACCGAGTTCAGCGGCCGCATCGTGATCGACGAGGACATCGCCCGCTCCCGGGTGGACGCCGTCATCGACGCGGCCAGCATCGACACCGGCAACGGCATGCGCGACAAGCACCTGCGGTCGGCGGACTTCCTCGACGTGGACCGGTTCCCCGAGCTCGCGTACAACTCCAACGGTCTGACCCCGGCAGGACCGGACCGCTGGACCGTGCACGGCGAGCTGACGATGCGGGGCATCGCCCGCCCGGTCGACCTCGACCTCACCTACCTCGGCACCGGCCCCGACCCGTGGGGCGGGGTCCGCGCGGCGTTCCGCGCCACGGCCGAGCTGCGCCGCGACGACTTCGCGATGAACTACAACCAGGTCGTGAAGGCGGGCATCTCCGCCATCGGCACGACGCTCCGCGTGGAGCTGGACATCCAGGCGGTGCAGGGGAACACGCTGCCCTCCTGAGCCGTGCGGCCCTCCTGGGCCGTGCGCGAGTGCGGCCGTTCCGAGCCGCGTCGTACGGGCCGGTCACGCGCGGAAGGTACGCCTTCCGCCGGTGACCGGCCCGTCGTGCGTCCGGGGCACCCCCCTGCTCAAAGGCTGTCCCGCCTTTAGGCTGGCCGCATGGCTCCCCACATCGCGACCAACACCACCGCCGACCGTGACGAGTTGCTGGAGTTCGTCCGGCCCCGCCACCGGGCGCTGCTGATCACCGCCCGGTCCGACGGCCGCCCCCAGGCATCCCCGCTGACCTGCGGGGTCGACGACTCCGGCCGGATCGTCGTCTCCACCTATCCGGAGCGCGCCAAGACCCGCAACGCCAAGCGGAACGACCAGGTCAGCGTGGTCGTCCTCTCCGACGACTGGAACGGCCCCTGGGTGCAGATCGACGGCACCGCCGAGGTGATCGACTCGCCGGACTCGGTCGAGCCGCTCGTGGAGTACTTCCGCAACATCTCCGGCGAGCACCCGGACTGGGACGAGTACCGGGCCGCCATGGTCAAGCAGGGCAAGTCGATCATCCGGATCACCCCGGAACGCTGGGGCCCGATCGCCACCGGCGGCTTCCCCGCCCGGCTGGTGCCCGACGCCGACGCCTGAGACCCGCCCGTGCCCTGCCGCGCCATCGCCACCTCCACCGACGCCTGAGGAACGCCCCGAGTGCCTCCCGTGACCGCCGTCCTGCCCGACCCCGGCCTCCTCGCCCGCGCCCGGCTGCTCACCGCCCCCGGCCTCGCACCCGCGGTGCGCGACGGGCTGGCGGAGATCACCGGCCGCCCCTGGGCCGCGTACCCGGAGCCGGTGGCCTCCGGCGGGCCGGGCGGTCCGCCGGTCGGTGGGCCGGGCGGTGGGCCGGTCGTCTGCGTCGGGGCGACGCGGCCGGTCGGACTGCCGGAGGAGGACCTGCTCTGGTTCCACAGCGTCAACGCCGGTACGGACGCGCTGCTCGCCCCCGGGCCCTGGCCCGCAGGGGCGCTGCTGACCCGGACGGTCGGCCGGATGGACGCGCGGATCGCTCAGTACGTCCTCGCCTGGGTTCTCGCCGAGTGCCAGTCCGTACCCGAGTTCGCCGCGATGCACGCACGCGAGGAGTGGCGGCGCATGCCGTCCGAACTCGCCGCGGGACAGACCGCCCTGGTCCACGGCACCGGCCGGATCGGCTCCGCCGTGGCCTCGCGCCTGCGCGCCTGCGGGCTGCGTACGGTCGGCGTGGCCCGGACCGTGCCCGCCGCCCTGCCGCCCGGCTTCGACCGGGTGGTGCCGGCCGGCGGGGAGGCGGAGCGGGAGGCGCTCGGCGAGGCGCGCTGGGTCGTCGCGGCGCTGCCGCTCACCCCCGCCACGGAGAACTACTTCGGGGCGGAGCGCTTCGGGTGCGTACGGGGAGCCTCGTTCGTCAACGTGGGGCGCGGGGCGACGGTGGACCTGGCGGCGCTGGACGAGGCGCTGCGGACCGGGGCCGTACGGCGTGCGGTGCTGGACGTGCTTGCGTCCGAACCGGCCGCCCCCGGCGACCCCTGCTGGCGGCTGCCGCGCACGGTCGTCACCTCGCACTCTGCGGGGATCACGGCGGACGAGGACGTCCTCACCGACTTCGCCGCCTGCTGGGGCGAGTTGCGTGCGGGGCGGCGGCCCGCGCTGACCGTGGACGTGGACCGCGGTTACTGAGAGGCCCCGGGCGTGCGGTACCGCATCGCCTCGATGCCCGCGATCAGCAGGTCGAGCGCGAAGGTGAAGTCCCGCTCGCGCATCTCCTCGACGGTGTCACCACCGCGCGCGTCCATCAGGTCCTGCGAGACGTCCACGACCTGCTTGAGGCTCGGCTCGGAGCGGTACGCGGTCATCGCCTGCCGGAAGTACTCGTCCTGGCTGACCCCGGCGGCGGCGGAGCGCCTGCGGAGGTCCCCCTCGATGGTGCCGAAGCCGTACACGAACTGGAACACCGCCGACAGCGCTCCGGTCTGCTGGTGCAGCCGCAGGCCGGTCGCCCGGATCACGTCCTGGACGGCGCGGGTGAAGCGCAGGGAGTGCGGGCCGATGTTGAGGAAGCTCCCGACGAGCGACGAGGCCCATACGTGGCGCACCAGCAACGCCCGGTATTTTCCAGCGAGTTCGCGCAGGCGGTCGGCCCAGGGGGCGTCATCGGGGGGCGGCTCGATCTCTCCGTGGACGGCGTCGAGGGCGAGCTCCAGCAGGTCGTCCTTGGTGTCGACGTACCAGTAGAGGGACATCGCGGTGACGTCGAGTTCGGCGGCGAGGCGGCGCATGGAGAACTTCGCGAGACCCTCCGCGTCCAGCAGCCGGACCGTCGCGGCGGTGATCCGGTCGCGGTCGAGACCGGCGGGTGACCCCTGCGACCTGCGGGTGCGCGAGGCCGGGCGGCGGACCAGCCACACGCTGGTCCGTACGGCCGGCGGGGAGGCGTCGGCCGCCTCCGGTGCGGGTTCCGGCGCGGGGTCGGCCGCGGACTCCATGACGCACTCTCCTCGTTCTCCGGGGGACGGACCGGGCGGGACGGACCGGGCGGGGGACGGACCGGGCGGGGCATCGTCACGGATGCCCCGGATGCCCGGTCCGATGCTATGCCGCCGAACCGGACGGCTCCCCCGCCGTGTTCGCCTCTCCCTCCGGCGCGGATTCCCGGGTACCGGCGGACGGTCGCGGCGTCCGCTCCGCCCTCCGCAGCAGGAGGGCCGCGACCAGCCCGCCGGCCAGCACCGCTGCCGCGCCCGCCAGTTGGCCCCGCTCCAGCCCCGCGGCGAAGGCGTCGGTGACGGCGGCGCGCTCCGGGCCGTCCCCGACGGCCGCCAGGGCGGCGGGCAGGGAGGCGGCTCCGGCTGCGGCGAGCGGGAGCAGGGCGGTGAAGCGGGAGGTGAGGACCGCGCCGAGGACGGCGACCCCGAGGCCGTTGCCGAACTCGGCGAGGGTGCCGTTGACGCCCGCGCCCACCCCCGCGCGCTCCGGCGGGATGGCGCCCATGATCGCGGCGGCCATCGCGGGGGCCGCCAGGGCGATCCCCACCCCCATCACGACCAGGCCGAGCAGCATGCCGTCGTACCCCCGCCCGGCGAGCAGCGCCACGGCGGCGAGACCGGCCGCCAGCAGGGACATCCCGGCCGCGATCGTGGCGGGCGTGCCCAGCCGGGGGACCAGCCGGGCGCCGAACCCGGTGAGGTTGAGCGCGACCACGGTGAGCGCCAGCGGGGCGGTACGCAGGCCCGCCTCCAACGGGCCGTATCCGAGCACGAATTGAAGGTGCTGGGTGAGCAGGAAGAGCGAGCCGCCCATCCCGAACGCCACCAGCACCGCGCCCGCCACCGCGCCGGTGAACGAGCGGCTCCGGAAGAACCGCGGGTCGAGCATCGGGTACGGCACCCGCAGCTCCCAGAGCGCGAACCCGGCCAGCACGGCGGCCCCGGCGAACGCGGTGAGCAGCACCCGGAAGGAGCTCCAGCCGTGTTCCGGGCCGGAGATGATCGCGTACACCAGGGCGCTCATGCCGAGGGTGGAGAGCAACGCGCCGACCAGATCGGGGCGTTCGCTCCCCGGGTTCTTGAACTCCGGTACGAGCAGGGCCACCGCGACCAGGGCGAGGGCGGCGACGGGGAGGTTGACGAGGAAGATCGCGCCCCATCGGAAGTGGCCGAGCAGCACCCCGCCGAGGAGCGGACCGGCCGCGAACCCGAGGGAGTTGACCGTGGCCCAGAGCCCGATCGCGCGGACCCGCTCGGTCGCGTCGAAGACCTGGACCACCACGGCGAGCGTACTGGTCAGCAGGAAAGCGGCGCCGACGCCCATCTCCGCACGGGCCGCGACGAGTTGGCCGGGGGTCTCGGCGAGGCCCGCCGCCAGGGACCCGAGACCGAACACGGTGAGCCCGGCGAGCAGCAGCTTCTTACGGCCGTAGCGGTCGGAGGCGCTGCCGGCGGTGAGGAGCAGGCCGGACTGGACGAGCGAGTAGGCGTTGATCATCCACTGCACCTCGGCGCCGGTCGCGCCCAGCTCCTCGGTGAGGGAGGGGATCGCGACGTTGAGGACGGTGTTGTCGAGCAGCACGGTGAGCTGGGCCAGGCAGATCACGCCGAGGATCAGCCAGCGCTGGGGGTGCCCGGTCGGGCCGGGGCCGGTGGCAGGGGTGGAGGCGTTCGCCGTCATGCGGTCTCCTTGGGCCTCTCGCACCGCGGCGGGCCTGTCGGTGCGGGACGGGTGCTGGGCAGCGGCGGGAGGAGCCGAACGCCATACACCGTAAGGCGATCGCTGTACGGCGTACAAGACATGCCTCCGGCACTCATCCGAACGGGCGAACAGCCGACCGCACGGGTCGAACGGGCGCGCGTCCATCAGTACGGCCGGCCGGCACCCCCGCCGTATCCCGGTCGGCGCGGGAGTCACCCTCGCGGCGAACGGACCGAGAGGGTGGGACCCATGACGACGGACTTGCGCGCATTCCTGGACCCCTACGTCGAACGGGGCGCGGTCCCCGGCGCCGTGGCGCTCGTGGCCCGCGGCGACCGGGTGGACGTGACCGCGTCCGGCTCGGCGGACACCGGCGGCGGCACGCCGATGGCCCGCGACACCCTCTTCCGGATCGCCTCCCTCACCAAGCCGGTCACCGCCGCCGCCACGATGGTGCTGGTCGACGAGGGCCGTCTCACCCCCGGCCAGCCCGTCGGGACCTGGCTGCCGGAGCTGGCCTCCCCCAGGGTCGTACGCACCCCGGACGGCCCGGTCGAGGACGTCGTGCCGGCCCGGCGGCCGATCACCGTGTTCGACCTGCTCACCTTCCGCGCCGGGTACGGCTTCCCCTCCGACTTCGCGCTCCCGGCCGTCGCACCGCTCTTCTCCGAGCTGCACCAGGGCCCGCCGCAGCCGCAGGCGGTGGCGGAACCGGACACCTGGATGCGGACCCTGTCCCACATCCCGTTGCTCCGCCAGCCCGGTGAGGCGTGGCTCTACAACACCTGCTCGGACATCCTCGGGGTGCTCGTCGCCCGGGTCTCGGGGCAGTCGCTGCCGGAGTTCCTGGCGGAGCGGGTGTTCGAACCGCTGGGGATGAAGGACACCGGGTTCGCCGTTCCGGCGGCGGACCTCGGCCGGTTCACCGGCTACTACCGGGCGCACCCGGACGGCGGGTTCGACCTGGTGGACCCGGCGGACGGGCAGTGGAGCACCCTGCCCGCGTTCCCCTCGGGGGCGGGCGGCCTGGTCTCCACCGCGGACGACTGGCTCGCCTTCGCCCGGATGCTCCTCGCGGGCGGCCTGACCGGCGACGGGCGGCGGCTGCTGTCGGCCGGCTCGGTGCGGCAGATGCTGACCGACCACCTCACCCCCGCCCAGCGCAGGGCGAGCGGGCTCTTCACGGAGGGGCAGGGCTGGGGGTTCGGCGGGTCGGTCGACGTGGAGACCCAGGACCCGTGGAACGTACGCGGGCGGTACGGCTGGATCGGCGGCACCGGCACCGCCGGGCACCTCGTACCGTCGACCGGGCTGGTCACCCTGCTGCTGACCCAGGTCGAGCTGGGCGGGCCGAAGCCGCCCGAGCTGATGCGGGACTTCTGGACGTACGCGGCGCGGCTCGACGCGGCGGGGGACTGAGCGGGGCCTCCTCGCGACACCCCCGGACACGACCGGGGCGGGCCCGGACAGCCGTGGGGCTGCCGGGCCCGCCCGCCCGTGGGGACGGGTGGTCATGAGGTGGTGCGTTGCCGTGGACCGAGGTCAGCTCTTGGGCTGCGTCAGGTCGTAGAGGGTGGCGCTCCCGACGGTCACCTCCTTGTAGTTGGCCTCGACCCAGGACGAGATCTTCGAGGACGTGCCGCTGTCGCCGCCGCCCATGCCCATCCCGCCGCCGATGAAGTAGTGGATCTTCCCGTCGGCCACGTACTTCTTGAACTGGGCCAGGGTCGGGGACGGGTCGCTGCCGTTGAAGCCGCCGACGGCCATCACCGGGTCCTCGGTGGCGAGCTGGTAACTGGCGGAGTTCTGCGAGCCGATGGCCGCGGCGACCCAGGTGTAGTCGTCGGCGTTCTTCTCCAGGAGCTTCTTCGCGGCGTCGGAGACCGTGGCGCCGTTGAGCAGACCGCCCATGCCGCCGCCTCCGCCGCCGCCGGGGCCGCCTTCGCCCATTCCACCGCCGGGCATCTGGCCGAAGTTCTGGCCGTTCGTACCGTTCTGGCCGTTGGCGCCGTTCTGCCCGTTGGTGCCCTGGCCGGGCATCTGGCCCGCCGTGCCGTTCGAAGACGTGCCGTTCGGGGCCGTACCGTTCGGGGCCGTGCCGGTGGGAGGCGTGCCGCCGCCACCGGGGCCCTGACCCTGACCGTTCTGGCCGAAGCCCTGGCCGCCGTTGCCCTGACCGCCGGTCATGCCGCCCGGAGGCTGCATGCCGCCACCACCACCGCCGGGGCCGCCGCCACCGCCCATCGTGCTGGCGCCGGAGGGGCCGGCCGTCACGATGGAGCCCTGGTGCCCGGTGTTCAGCGTGGACACCGTGTACGCGGCCGGGCCGGCCAGCGACGCGACGACCGCGACCGCCGCCACCACGAGCCCGAGCGGCCGGCCCAGCCGTCCCGCGAACACCAGCCACACGGCGCTGATCAGGCCGAAGAGCAGGACCGCCCAGCGCAGCCACGGCAGGTAGTCCGGGGTGCGGGCGAGGAGCACGTACGCCCAGACCGCCGTGGTCGCGACGGTCCCGCCGAGCACCGCGCTCGCCCACCAGGCGGCCCGCTCCTCCCAGAGCGCGACGGCACCGATGCCGACGAGCGCCGCGAGGTAGGGGGCGAGGGCCACTGTGTAGTACTGGTGGAAGATGCCGGCCATGAAGCTGAAGACCACCGCGGTCATCAGCAGCGAGCCGCCCCACGCGAGGAACGCGGCCCGGCGCGCGTCGGTGCGCGGTGCCTTCCGGGTGAGCCAGACCCCGGCCGCCAGGAGGATCAGCGCGGCGGGCAGCAGCCACGAGATCTGGCTGCCGATCTCGGAGTTGAACATGCGGCCGATGCCGGTCTCGCCCCAGCCGCCGCCCTGACCGCCACCACCACCGCCGCCGACGCTGCCGGTCTCGTCGCCGCTGATGCGGCCGAGTCCGTTGTAGCCGAAGGTCAGTTCGAGGAAGGAGTTGTTCTGCGAGCCGCCGATGTACGGGCGGGAGGAGGCGGGCCAGAGCTCGACGATCGCCACCCACCAGCCGCCGGCGACGACCATCGTCACGGCGGAGAGGGCGAGTTGACCGAACCGCTTCCGTACGGGCACGGGCGCGACCACCGCGTACAGCACGGCCAGCGGCGGCAGGATCAGGAACGCCTGGAGGGTCTTCGCCAGGAAGGCGAGCCCGACCGCGACGCCCGCCCACACCAGCCACCTGGTGCGGCCGTTCTCCACCGCGCGGAGCACGCAGTACACGGTGACGGTCATCAGCAGCGCGAGGAGCGCGTCCGGGTTGTTGAAGCGGAACATCAGGGCGGCGACCGGGGTCAGCGCGAACGCGCCCACCGTGAGGAGGCCCGCCGCCGCGCTGAAGCGGCGGCGCACCGCCGCGTACAGCACCCCGGCGGTGGCGACGCCCATCAGCACCTCGGGCAGCAGGATCGCCCAGGAGCCGAGGCCGAAGATCCGCACCGAGATCGCCATCGGCCACAGCGCGGCCGGCGGCTTGTCGACGGTGATCGCGTTGGCCGCGTCCGAGGAGCCGAAGAAGAACGCCTTCCAGCTCTCGCTGCCGGCCTGGACGGCCGCGGAGTAGAAGGAGTTCGCGTACCCGGAGGCGCTCAGGTTCCAGAGGTAGGCGAGCGCGACCACCAGCAGCAGCCCGAGGAAGGCCGGACGCGCCCAGGCCGGGTCCTCGGGCCGGCCGCGCCAGAGCCGTCCGGCCCGGCCGGTCCCGGCGGCGGGGGCCGCCCGGTGGGACGGCTGCGGCGCGGCGGGCGGCACCGGGGGCGGCGGCGCGGGGTACGCGTCGGGGTGGAGGGAGGCGGTCATCGGGCGTTCCTCAGTTCGTCGTCGGCGTACGGGTCGGTGCCGGGGGCCGTGATCGGAGCCGTACGGGAGCCCGCGAACGGGTCGGCGTGCGGGGCGGTGCCGAAGGCGTCGAAGGGGGCCGGGTGTCCGGCGGGGGCCGGGTGTCCGGCGGGGCGCGCGGTGGGCCGGTCGTCGGCGGTGGCCTGCGTCGGGGCGGGCCCGTCGGCGGCGGCCGGAACCGGGGCGGGCCGCTCGCCGCGCCGCTCCGGGAAGACCCAGGCGCGCAGGAGCAGGAAGCGGAGCACGGTCGCCGCCAGGTTGGCCGCGATCAGCACGGCGACCTCCGTGGAGTGCGAGGTGGACGGGGCCGTGGTGGACAGCGCGGCGAGCGAACCGCTGGTGAGCGCGAGGCCGATGGCGAAGACCACGAGGCCCTGCGCCTGGTGGCGGACCGCGCCGCCCCGGCCGCGCACCCCGAAGGTCAGACGCCGGTTCGCCGCCGTGTTGGCGACGGCGGAGACCAACAGGGCTCCCGCGTTGGCGAGTTGTGGGCCGACCCCCAGCCGGAAGAGGGAGTAGAGCGCGAGGTAGACGGCGGTCGAGAGTGCCCCGACCACGCAGAACCCGACCAGCTGCCGGGCCAGCCCGCGCGGTACGCCGGGCACCGTACGGTCCCGGGGGTCGTCGCCGAACGGCCGGGCCAGCCGGTCGAGCGGCAGCGCGCCGACGGCCAGCGCCCGCCCCACCCGCCAGACGCCCTTCAGGTCCTCGGTGGCGGTCTTCACGATGTGCACCGTGGAGTCGGGATCGTCGACCCAGTCGACCGGCACCTCGTGGATGCGCAGGCCGGCCCGCTCGGCGAGGACCAGCATCTCGGTGTCGAAGAACCAGCCGGTGTCCTCGACCATCGGCAGCAGCCGTTCGGCCACCTCACGCCGGATCGCCTTGAACCCGCACTGGGCGTCGCTGAACCGGGCGGAGAGCGAGGAGCGCAGGATCAGGTTGTAGGAGCGCGACACGAACTCGCGCTTCGACCCGCGCACCACCCGCGCGCTGCGCGCCAGCCGGGACCCGATCGCCAGGTCCGAGTGGCCGGAGATCAGCGGCGCGACCAGCGGCAGCAGCGCGTTCAGGTCGGTCGAGAGGTCGACGTCCATGTAGGCGAGGACCGGCGCACCGGACCGCGACCACACCGTGCGCAGGGCGCGCCCGCGCCCCTTCTGCTCCAGCCGGTACGAGACCACCTCCGGCAGCAGCGCTTCGAGCCGGGACGCCACCTGCGGGGTGGTGTCGGTGCTCGCGTTGTCCGCGATCGTGATGCGGAAGCGGTAGGGGAAGGTCCGGGACAGGTGCTCGTGCAGCCGCCGGACACAGGTTTCGAGGTCCTTCTCCTCGTTGTACACGGGCACGACCACGTCGAGTACGAGTACGGGCGCTCCGTGCGCGTCCACCGTCCCGGCCGGGAGATGCTGCCGGGCCGGCAGGGCACTGGTGCCGGCGCTCCAGGGGTTGTCGGTTCGCATGGTCACGACATTCGCGGGCCGCGCTGTCACGACGGTGTGCTGAGGCTGTGACCGGACTGTGAGTCTCCGACGTTGCCTGACGAATCCTCACAACACCTTAATTCAAAGGGAGTTGAGATGAACGGCAGGTGTCCCAGCGCTCTCCGTACCGGGCCCCGCACCCGGCCCCGCACCGGGCGCGCCACCGGGTTCCGCACAGGCCGGCAGCCGGACGGAGAACACCGTCTCGCCCGGTACCGAGCGCACCGCGACCTCCCCGCCGTGCGCGGCCGTGACCGCCTGCACGATGGCGAGCCCCAGTCCGGTGGAGCCCGCGTGGCGCGAGCGCGAGGCGTCGCCCCGGGCGAACCGCTCGAAGACGTGCGGCAGCAGCGCGGCCGGGATCCCCGGCCCGTCGTCCCGTACCTCCAGCGTCACCCAGGGAACCCCCGGCCCGGCGGGGCGCACACCGGCGGTGACGGTGGTACCCGGCGGAGTGTGGGTGCGCGCGTTGCCGAGCAGGTTGACCAGCACCTGATGGATACGGGTCGCGTCGGCCCGTACCGTCGCCGGGTTGTCCGGCAGCTCCAGCCGCCAGAGGTGGCCGCCCTCCGCCGACCGGGCACGGTCCGCCGCACGGGCGTCGCTCACCGCGTCCACCACGAGCGGCGAGAGGTCGGTGGGCCGGTGGTCGAGCGGGCGGCCCGCGTCCAGCCGGGCCAGCAGCAGCAGGTCCTCCACCATCCCGGTCATCCGCTCGGCCTCGGACTCGATGCGTCCCAGCGCGTGCCGGGTGTCGGACCCGATGGACTCGCGCCCGCGGCGGGTCAGTTCGGCGTACCCGCGGATCGAGGCGAGCGGGGTGCGCAGTTCATGGCTGGCGTCCGCGACGAACTGCCGGACCCGCGTCTCGCTCTCCTGCCGGACGGCCAGGGCCGAACCCACGTGCCCCAGCATCCGGTTGAGCGCGGCCCCGACCTGCCCCACCTCGGTACGGGGATCGGCCTCCGCCTCGGGGACCCGTACCAGCGGAGCCACCTCACCGCTGTGCAGCGGTAGTTCGGAGACGCGCGTCGCCGTCGCGGCGACCCGGCGCAGCGGCCTCAGCGCCACCCCGACCATGGTGGCCCCCGCGATACCGGCGGCGATGAGCCCCGCCCCGGTGACGCACACCTCCACCAGGAGGAGCGCGGTGATGTCGCTGCTCACCTCCTCGCTCGGGATGCCGACGAGGAAGGTGACGCCGCCCTTCCCGGCGGCGGACTCGACGCGGTAGGAGCCGAGTCCGGGGAGTTCGACGTCGTGCGTGGCGGAGTCGCCCGCGGCCCCGGAGGACTCCAGCGCCTTCGACTGGGCACCGGTCAGCGGCGCGGAGCTGGGCATGGTGTCCTTGCCGAGGTCGGCGAGGACCTTCGAGTCGAGGACCGTACCGTCCTCGGCGACGACCGCGCCGACCGTACCGATGGGCTGGCCGCCGTTGCCGATGAAGTCGAGCAGGCCGGTGCCCGGAACACCGCGCGGCCCCGGCTCACCGACCCCGGGGCCGAGCCCCGCCCGGACCGCGATGGAGTCCAGCTGGCCGTCGAGCTTCCCGTACATGTAGCTGTGGAAGGCGATCGCGGTCACCGAACCGATCACCGCCGCGACGACGGCGATGAGCGAGACGGCGGAGACCACCAGCCGGGTCCGCAGCGTCCAGGGCCGGCCGCGCCTCCGGCCGGTGCCGCCGTCGGCTCCGCCACGGGTGGCCGCCCGCCGGCCGGTACGCCCGCTCATCCCCGTTACTCGCCGGGCTTGATGAGATAGCCCGCGCCCCGGCGGGTGTGGATCATCGGCGTACGGCCCGCGTCGATCTTCTTGCGCAGGTAGGAGATGTACAGCTCGACGACGTTGGCCTGGCCGCCGAAGTCGTAGTTCCACACCCGGTCCAGGATCTGCGCCTTGCTGAGCACCCGGCGGGGGTTGCGCATGAGGAACCGGAGCAGTTCGAACTCGGTGGCGGTGAGGTGGATCGAGGTCCCGCCCCGGCTCACCTCGTGGCTGTCCTCGTCGAGCAGCAGGTCGCCGACGACGAGCGTGGACTCGCTGCGGGCGCTGGTGTGCGTACCGGAGCGGCGGATCAGCCCGCGCAGCCGCGCCACGACCTCCTCCAGGCTGAACGGCTTGGTGACGTAGTCGTCGCCGCCCGCCGTGAGCCCCGCGATCCGGTCCTCCACCGCGTCCCGGGCCGTCAGGAAGAGCACCGGCACGTCGGCGTGGTCGCGGCGCAGCCTGCTGAGCACCGCCAGACCGTCCATGTCCGGCAGCATCACGTCGAGCACCACCGCGTCGGGGCGGAAGTCCCGGGCGGTACGCAGCGCACCGGCACCGTCCCCGGCGCTCCGTACGTCCCATCCCTCGTACCTCAGGGCCATCGAGAGCAGCTCGGCGAGCGGCGGCTCGTCGTCCACGACCAGCACGCGGACGGGGTTGGCGGAGTTGCGGTCGGCCCTGAGCACTTCGGTACGCCCCTGGGGCGAGGTCGTCGTCATCCCCCCACCCTGTGAGACCGCTCTGAGAGGGAGCTTGCCCGTTTCTGTGAAAAGCCTGAGAAACAAGTCAGGCTCTGGTCATGAAGAACCCAAGACGCTCCAAGACCGATCCGTACCGAAGCGGAACCGGTCGGAACTGACCGCCCCGCACGCCCGGAAAGCCAGTGCCGCACGCTCGGAGAGCCCCTCCGGCACGCTCGGAAGAGCCCGCCCCGCACGCTCAGAAGAGCCCGTCCTGCACCCCGCCGCGCCCCAGGTCGTCGACCGGAACGGTCACCGCCGGACCCCGGCCACCACCGCCCTCGTCACCCGGCGCCTCGGGCCCCGCCGCCGCCCGTACGAGCTCCCAGCCCGTCATCAGCCGGGTGTCGAGCACCACCACCGCACCGCCGTCGCCGGTCGCCAGGTGCAGGTCCGGTCCGGCGGCCGCCACGAGCCGCCCGGACACTCCGCCGCCCGCGACCAGCTCCCGTACCGCCCCGACCCTCGCGTCCGGCTCCAGACGCGCCAGCCCGAACAGCCCGGCGTGGTCCACCGCCTCGTACGGCAGCCGCTCCAGCGACTCCGGCCAGCCGCGCCCTTCGAGCGCCGCCGCCCGCCCGTACAGCTCCGCCACCTCGCCGGCACGCTCCCGGGCGTCCGGCAGCGCCCCGCGCACCGCGCGCTTACGGGCGTACGGAATCCGGTCCGGCACCCCGAGTGCGGCGCGCAGCACCTCCTCGGTCCGCCGCGCCGCCATCAGCGGCCCCCGGCCCAGCCAGCTGAAGACCACGGCGCCCTGGTCCCGCAGCCGTGCGCCGCCCCGCTCCTCGGCGGTGATCCCGACCTTGACCATCCCGGGCCCGAACCAGGCGAGGTAGACCCGGTACGTACGCGGGTCGTCCGCAATCGTGTCCGCCGCCACCGAGTGCGCCCGGTCCAGCCGCGCGCACTCCGCGCACCGGGCCCCCGTGCTCCGGCCCGGCACGGACGCCCCCAGCGGGCAGGCGTTCCCCCGCGCCCCCACGCAGCCCCGCTCCCCGAGGGCCCGGAAGCCGAGGTCGCTCCCGAACACGAGGACGCTCCCGCGCCGGTCCCGGCCGTTCTCCCAGCCCAGCTCCGGGGCGTCCCCGGGCCACCGCAGTCCGGTGCACCGCCAACCCACGTCGACAACCCCCGGTCACTCCCACCATCACCATCGGCGAGGGACCAACCCTAAAGCGTGTTGCAGAAGCCTGTGGGCGGGCAGGCGGAGCCGGGTTCCGCACCTTTGTGGATCATGGTGTGAGGGCGTGGTTGTGCATGGTGGCGACGGCTTGGACTGCGTAGTGGAGGCCGTTGCCGCGTTGCCGGCAGTCGCGG